>JACRBQ010000033.1 GCA_016213135.1 Chloroflexota bacterium
ACAGCGGGTTCGGGCAGCACGTCATGTATAACACTCAACTTTCAAAAAAGTCGTGAGCAGTTACGTTCATGGTTGTCAGAGGCGAAACCTGTCGGGTTTGGCTGAAATTCCGGCGAACCTTCAAACTGGCAAAAACCGACAGGTCTTAACTTTGGTCGTGGTCATGTTCGTGCTCGGTCTCGTCGTCCGTGTGATATGGCAGCCGCCCGGCAAGCCACACCACCATCAGGCTCACGTCGTCGCTGCTCATGCCGTGGCCGGGATACATTTCGGCGAAGGCCTTGTTGAGTGTTTCAAAATCCTCGCCTTCGGGCCAGTGGGTGAGGAATCCCGGCAGCCTGGTGCGGTCGGCCTCCGGCGGCAGCACGTCCCAATTGCGAGCTTTGAGAAGGTCGTATACTTTGGTTTGCAGATCGGGGTGCGTCTCGGCCCACGCCGCCAGAATAGCGGCCACCAGTTCCGGGCTTTTCTCGAAGGCCGCTGCCATGGGGGCAACCTTCAACGGCGTGGGCGCTTGCAGGCTGTTGCGAAAGCCCGGCACGCGCACCACCTGTTTGGTGAGCGAGTCGATGGGCTTGCGAAACCGGTCGGGCAAGCCCGGCAGGGCCGTGAGCACGGCCTTCACCACCGTAAGGCGGTAATCGTGCCGCATGAATTCGTTGAGGGCGTGAAAGGGAAGGAACTCGGCTGAGGGGTCGGTCATGGGTTGCATTAAATCACGAATGGGGAGAATCAACAAACCCAAAGGAACCAGAGCATGTCGACCCGCGTCTCATCTACAACATTCACTATCAAGGAGAGATTGACCATGAAACACAAAATGAAGATTGCCGTCGTCGGGCTGATTGCCCTTGCCGCCGTGCCGGCCCTTTCGGCGTGCGGCGCGTTGGCCCCGGCCGGCACGGCCACGGCCGAGCAGCCCCACACTATCAACGTCACCGGCAGCGGCGTGGCTTATGGCCGCCCCGATATTGCCGTGGCGCAAATCGGGGTGCAAACCCGCCACGCCGACCCCGCCAAAGCCGTAGCCGGGAACACAGAGAAGATGCAAGCCATCATGGCTGCCCTCAAAGGGCTGGGCATTGACGAGAAAGACATCCAGACCACCAACTTTTCGGTGTACGCCCAGCAGAACTACGACGACAAGGGCCAGCCCACCGACCTGACTTACGTGGTGGACAACTCGGTGAGCGTGACCGTGCGCGACCTAGCAAAGGTTGGCGATGTGCTGGGCAAATCCACCGCCGCCGGAGCGAACACCGTGAACGGCGTATCGTTCAGCGTAAACGATCAGTCGGCGCTGGAAGCGGAGGCGCGCGACAAAGCCATGGCCGACGCCAAAGCCCGCGCCCAGCAGTTGGCCGCCGCCGCCGGGGTGAGCCTCGACAAGCCCCTCAACATCAGCGAATACTCCAGCGGCCCGGTGTACGCCGACTCGGTCAAGTTGCAATCGGGCATGGGCGGCGGGGGCGGCGCCCCAGTGCCCGTGTCCACGGGACAAATTCAGGTGAACCTGCAGGTCAGCGTCACCTACATTATCAAATAGCCACACCCCCCCACGCGCGACTGCGCTTTTCACAGGGGCGGCCACCACGGTGTGCTGCCCCTGTTCTTTTGTATGATAGAATGCCCCCGCCGAACATATATTCTTTTCTCAAGGTGAACCATGCCCGTTGGCATTCGCTCCATTGATATAGATACCGAGATGCAAAACGCGTACCTGTCGTATGCGATGTCGGTCATCGTGTCGCGCGCCCTGCCCGATGCCCGCGACGGCCTCAAGCCGGTGCACCGGCGCATCCTGTTCGCCATGCACGAGTTGGGCATTCGCCCCGACACCGCCTACAAAAAGTCGGCGCGCATTGTGGGCGAGGTGCTGGGCAAATATCACCCGCACGGCGACGCCGCCGTATACGATGCCATGGCCCGTATGGCGCAGGATTTCTCCATGCGCTGTTTGCTGGTGGACGGCCAGGGCAACTTCGGCTCCATCGATGGCGACGCCCCTGCCGCCATGCGCTACACCGAGGCCCGGCTGGCGCGCGCCGCCGGCGAAATGCTGGCGGATATCGAAAAGGACACGGTGGACTTTGTCGCCAATTTTGACGACACACTGACCGAACCCGCCGTGCTGCCTTCTGCCCTGCCCAACCTTTTGATCAACGGGGCCACCGGCATCGCCGTCGGCATGGCCACTTCGATCCCGCCCCACAACCTGGGTGAGGTGGTGGACGCCTGTCTCTACATGCTCGATCAGTGGACGAAACTGAACGACGTGCAGGTCGAAGCGCTGATGAAGTACGTGCAGGGACCGGACTTCCCCACCGGCGGCATCATCGTGCGCGCCAGGGACGAGGAGGAAGGCCTCGCGGCAGCGTACGGCTCCGGGCGCGGCAAGATTCTGGTGCAGGCCAAAGTGCACGTGGAGGAAATGGAGCGGGGCCGCAGCCGGGTGATAGTGACCGAGCTGCCCTACCAGACCAACAAATCGTCGCTCATCGAGCGCATTGCCGAGCTGGCCCGCGACGGGCGACTGGAAGGGCTGGCCGACCTGCGCGACGAATCCGACCGCCAGGGCATGCGCATCGTCATCGAGCTGAGCAAAACCGCCGACCCCGACAAGCTGGTGGCCGACCTGTTCAAGCACACCCCCATGCAGGGCACGTACAGCATCAACCTGCTGGCCCTGGTGGACGGCGAGCCGCGCACGCTCACCCTCAAACAGGTCCTGCGCGTGTTTTTGGAGCACCGCATGGAAGTGGTGCGCCGCCGCAGCGAGTTCGATCTGGCCCGCGCCAAAGAACGCGCCCACATCCTCGAAGGGCTGCTGGTGGCCTTGAAGAATCTCGACGAGGTCGTCCGCCTCATCCGCGCCTCCAAAGACACGGACGATGCGCGAGTCCGGCTGATCAAGCGGTTCAAGTTTTCGGACGCGCAAACGACGGCGATTTTGGATATGCCGCTGCGGCGGCTGGCTCAATTGGAAAGGCAGAAGATCGAAGACGAATACAAAGAGAAAAAGGCGCTGATCAAATTTCTCGAGGGGCTGCTGGCCTCGCCCAAAAAGATGCGCGAGGTGATTGGCGAGGAACTGAAGGTGCTGAAAGGCAAATACGGCGACCGCCGCCGCACGCAGATCATCGACGTGGCCGCCGCTGCCGGTATGCGTTCTTCGCTCAAAGCCACCGACCTCGTGCCCGACGAAATGGCGTGGATCACCGTCGCCCGTTCCGGGCTGCTCTCGCGGGCCTATGCCGGCAGGCAGCCCAAATTGCCCAAAGACGATCCGCCGCTGGCGGTGGTGCAGGCTAACACGCGCGACCTGGTTTATCTCATCACGCAAAAGGGCCGCGCCAGCGCCGTGTCCGTTTATTCCATCCCAGAGACCGATGACCCCGCCAACGGCACGCCGTTCCGGTCGCTGTGTCCGTTGGATGCGGCGGCACGGGTGGTCACGGCGGTGTCGGTGCCGGCGGCGGCGCGCGCGGCCGTAGCCGAGGGGGATGGCGACTCGGCCTCCGGCGTGTATTTGATGATCGCCACGGCCAAAGGCATGATCAAAAAGATTGCCGCGCCCGATCTGCCCCTGCCCTCTTCCAAAGTGGGCGAGGTAATGGGCGTGGGCGAAGGCGATCAGATCGTGTCGGCGCGATTGTCGAGCGGCAGCGACGAGGTGCTGCTGGTGTCGGCGCTGGGGCAGAGCATCCGCTTCAAAGAGGCCGAAGTGCGGGCCATGGGCACGGGCGCGGCAGGCGTGCAAGCCATCAAATTGACCCGGCCCGGCGATGCCATTGTGTCGCTGAACGTGGCGGACCCGAAAGCGGAAGCCCTGCTGATTACCGACGTGGGCACGGGCAAACGCGTGCCGCTGAAAGACTTCCCCACGCAGGGCCGCTACGGCATGGGCACGGTGGCTATGGCCGTGCCGGGCAAGGCCCGGATTGTGAGCGCGGTGACGGGCAACGCCGACGACAAAGTAACCTTCATCACGGCCAAAGGCGGCGCGCGGCTGGGCAAGTTTGACGAAGCCGCGCGCCGTGGCCGCGCCGCACGCGGGGGCGCGGTAGTGAAGCTCAAGCCCGGCGACGCGGTGGAGGCGGTGATTCCGTTTGTAGCCGCATTCGAAATGCCCGCCGCCCCTGAGCCGGCCCGGCCCGCAAAACGCCCGTCGAAGCCGAAGGCCAAAAAGAAATAGGCCAGTCGTCCTTAGAACTTATCTCTAAACCTGTCGCAGGCGCAGGTGACTGTCACCGCGCATCAGAGTTCGAAAATTCAAGCGCCTTGTGCGCGGTGACAGTCACCTTAAGGTTGGGGCGAAGCATTCGCCGCGCGAATTTTTGTGGCTTTGGGTGCCGGAGGCGAATGCTTCGCCCGTACATCGAAGAGAAATCTGCTGTAGCGAGTCGCCGGCATTGTGAATTGTGAATTGAGCCTTGAGCATTCCTCGCATCACCATATCCGGTTCTCACTTTGATTGCGGCCAACAAATAGGGATGGCTTGCGGCGACGTGCTGCGCGAGTTGCTGACCCACGGCCTCACCATCCTTGCCCCATCCGCCAGTTGGGACGATTATCGGCGCGCCGCCGCGCCGTATTTGGCCGCAACCGAGGCCGCCTTTCCGTGGGTGGTGGAGGAGTTGCGCGGCGCGGCGCAGGGCGCCGGGGTGGATTTTTTGGATTTGTTCACCTGCAGCATTGAGGAACTATTCGGCCCGCCCCCGGCCCCCCTCCTCGGGCGGTGCGCCGACTTTGCAGCGTGCCCCCCGGCCACCGACGGCCACACCTTGCTGGCCCACAACAACGACCTGTCGCCTGCCACCCAACCGCTGCTCATGGCGGTGGAATGGCTGCTGCCCGATCACCCGCGGCTATTCACCGTAGGCGTGGGCGGCATCTTCCTCAGCATTGGGATCAACGCCGCCAGGTTGGCGCTCACGGGCAACGAGTTATCGCCCAACGACGAGCGCCCCGGCATCCCGCGCCTGCTCATCGCTCGCGCCCTGCTCTCGGCGCGCACCTTCGACGAGGCGGTGGCCATTGCCCTTCACCCCCGGCGCGCCTCGTCGTACAACAACCTCATCTCCACTGGCGAGGGGCGCATTGCCAGCGTGGAGGCCTCGGCCACCGACCATGCCCTGTTGCTGCCCGAAGACGGCTGGCTGGTGCACACCAACCACTATACCCACCCGCGCATGGAACAGTACGAGCGCGATCCGCGCAACACTGCCAAGTCGGTGAGCCGCTACGACCGCGCCCGCGAGCTGATGCTCACCCGCAGCGGCCCGGCCACGTTGCCCATGCTGCAAGCCTTTCTAGCGGATCACAACTCCACCCCGGCCAGCATTTGCCGGCACGACGACCACGTGCGAACGGTGTTTTCGGCGTTGATTGATTTGGCCGAGGGAACGGTGGATGCGGCGCTGGGCAACCCGTGCGTGAGTGAATTTCAGCGGGTGTGGGCCGTGTAGAACTTTTGGGTATAGAATACCAATCACGCCTCCCATCTCAGCCCGCTAGCCGAAAGGACGCCGCAATGCCCACTCCCTACGACGGCAAGATTTACCTTGTGCAAGTCAAAGGCTCCTTCCTGCCGCGCCGCTCGCTCGGCGACGTGTCGCGCATGCTGATCGACTCGATGCCCAACGCAGACGGCGTATTCCTGCAAACTTCGCAGGGCAAAGAGTGGCAGAGCAAATTCGACTCCGACCCCAAGGCCGTCACCGGCCCGGACATGATCAGGCAATGGGTGGCCGCCCTGGACTCGCGCGGGCTGGAAACGCACGTCTGGGGCATTCCGCACGGCCTCAACGCGCAGGAAGAAGCCAACCGGTTTATCGAAGCGGCCAAAGTGCCGGGGGTCAAGTCGCTGGGGCTGGATGTGGAGCACGGGGACTTTTATTACCGCGGCAGCGCCGACACCGCGCGGCAGATTATGACCCTCATCCGCAACGCCCTCGGCCCCAATTTCCACATCGCCCTCATCCTCGACGCCCGAGCCAACCGGCCCTTGAACGTTTTCGTGGACCCGTGGCTGCCCTTCGTGGACAGCCTGCACCCGATGGTGTACCCGAAAGACTTTGGCCGCCCGGTGGCCGCCGCGCTCGACGGAGCGTTTGCATTCTTGAAGCCGTACAACAAACCCGTCGTGCCCATGCTGCAATCGTACAACGGCGCCAGCCCCGCCGACATCACCCTGCAGGGCAACGAAGCCTTCAAGCGCGGCGGCGTGGGCATTTCCTATTTCTGCCTCGGCGACCGCCATATGAACAGCCCGGAGTTCGCGGCGGTGGCAGCCGTGCAATCGCCGGCGGCGCAGCAGCAAAAGACCGCGCAGACGCAATCGCCGTTGCCCGCCGGGGCGGTGGGCCGCTGGCCCGACGAGCCGCGCGGCTATCTGGAATTCGCCTACGAACAATCCGCCGCCCGCCCGTGGCACGACTTCCGCGATGTGTACGGGCGCGGGGCGCGATGGAAGCTCACTTCGCGCACCAACGATGTGGCCGTGGCTTATTCGCCGCAACTGCCCGCCCCCGGCAAATACAGCGTGGACGTATACATCCCCGCCGACAACGCCAACAGCAAACGGGCCGATTACCACGTGGTGTATTACGAGAACGGCCAACGCAAGGAACGGCAGATCAAAGTGGATCAGTCGGCGCACAACAACCAGTGGGTGTCGCTGGGGATTTTTGATCTCGATCCCCGGCTGCAAGATTGTGGCCGCGTGAACGTGACCGACTTCAGCGACGAACAGCCGCCCCAGCCGGTGGCCTTTGCCGGGGTGCGTTGGGTGCCAGTGGCCGCGACTACGGTAACGGCCACGGCGGGGATGTCGCAGGCGCAGCTACTGGCTCAGCAGGGGCCGCAAGGGGCTGCCCCACAGAAGACAACGGCCGCCGTGGCTCCCACTGCCCCCACGGTCGTATCTGCGCCCCCCACAGTGGGGATCACTAATCAAGATATGATCAACGCCTTCATCGTCGTCGCCGCCAGGTTCAAAGATAAGTTCACC
This sequence comes from Chloroflexota bacterium, assembly GCA_016213135.1. Classification (GTDB taxonomy): domain Bacteria; phylum Chloroflexota; class Anaerolineae; order Anaerolineales; family VGOW01; genus VGOW01. Next base: position 7,013 of record JACRBQ010000033.1, read on the forward strand.
GACTTGATTGCCGCCGCCGGGCTGAATTCGATGTACGACAATCGCAAGGCCGTGTATGCCGGCCCAGCCATGGCCGCGCTGCCCAACCTGAGCGCCGACCGCAAAGCCGCGCTGGCCGACGCCCTGCGTATGACCGCCGCCGATTTGGCGAGGGCCGCAACCGCCGCCAGCCAACCGGTTTCGTCCGTGGGCGTGCCGGTGGCGGGCACGGGCAAAGCGGACGGGCGCACGTGGGGCCTGCACGGGTCTGCCGGGTTCGGCGTGCCGCCGCGCGACAAGTGGGATTTTTGGATCGGCGAATTGAAGGGCATGGGCATCAAGTGGTACAAACAGTGCGACAACGGCGGCGCGGACTACGGCGACAACACGTGCTTCCGCTGGGTGCTCTCGTTGCGCGACGCCGGTATCACGCCGGTGGTGCGCTATCAAAACCCGCGCATGTTCCCCAACCGACTCGAGTCAAGCTTCTGGGACAAGATGAATGCTTACGTGAAAGAGGGCATCAAGTGGGCGGAGATGGGCAACGAGCCGAACCTGCCGTGGGAATGGCAGGTGTCGGAGAGCTTTGTGAATTGGAATAACGCCGATTGCATCCGCGCCATTTGCGAGGTGTGGCTGGCCGACGCGGAGGAAGCGCTGCGGCGCGGGGCGCGGCCGGCGTGGTATCCGTTTGCGCCCACCGACTGGCAGGGCGGCACCCACGGCACGGTGTCCGGGCCGAAGTTTCAAGAGTTGTGCTGGAAGTACATCGGCACGCACGCCCGCGACCGGGCGCGCGCCATTTTCAAAAACGGCGGTTGGATGGCGGTGCACGTGGCGGTGTACGAGTTCCCGCTGGATCACGATCCGTTCAAGCACGGGGTGGGCGGCGGCGCGCCGTGGGATATGTGCTTGCGCGGCTACGAAATTCCGGTGCGCTACATTCAAAACAACATCGGCCTGACCGGCGGCGTGGACTTCCCGATCATGTCCACCGAAAGCGGCGTGTTCACGCCCGAGTCGCACTCGATGGAAGGGCACCAGCGCCTGCCGAACGATCAGGCCCACGCCGATCTGACTCTGAAGATGTTCGACTGGCTGGAAACCAATTCGCCGTTGCAGGCCATGATGCCGTGGTGCATTGCCGTGAATAGCGCCATTGGGCACGCGCCGCCGGAGTATGCCAACGATGGCTGGTACGTCGATCGCGGCGGCCTGACGGCGCGCACAGTGGTGGCCAAGCTCAAGCAAACGAAGCAGCAGCGCGGGCAATAGTGAAACTTTACGACATTTCGGTTACACTCGAACCGGGCATCCCCATCTGGCCGGGCAACCCGCCGTTTGAGTTGGAGCGCGTCAACCGACTCGAAGATGAGGCCTCGTCGAATGTGTCGCGGCTGGCCATGGGGGCGCACACCGCCACCCACGTGGACGCGCCGATACATTTCATCCCCGGCGCAGCGGGGGTCGAGTCGCTGCCGCTGGATATCCTCACCGGCCCGGCGACCGTGTTCGCGCTAGACCTGCCGGGCGGCAACATCACCGCCGAGACGTTGGAGGCGGCGCACATTCCGACCGGCACAGTGCGGGCGCTGCTCAAAACCCGAAACTCGGATTTGTGGAGAGGCGGCCCGCACGATTTCCGCGCCGACTTTGCCGGCATTGCCGCCGACGGCGCGGCATGGATTGTGGCGCATCAAATCAAGCTGATCGGCGTGGACTATCTCTCGGTGGGGCCGAAGGGCGCGGGACGGCCTACACACGAAACCCTGCTCGGCGCGGGTGTGGTCGTCGTGGAAGGATTGAATCTGGCCGACGTGCCGCCCGGCGACTATGAGTTATACTGCTTGCCGTTGAAGCTCAAAGGCAGCGACGGCGCGCCGGCGAGAGCGATACTCATCCAGAAGTAGATGGAGCTTCGATCATGGAGTTTGAATGGGACCCGGGCAAGGCCGACAAAAACCTTGCAAAGCACGGCGCATTGTAGGCACGTCGATCCGCCGCCGTCTGCTGGTTGTGGCGCACACAGACAGGAGTGATCGCACCCGCATTATCAGTGCGCGAGAAGCGACAAATTCGGAAAGGCAGTTCTATGAAGAAGGATACTGATGCGGTGGTAGAAGACGAACTCAGACCGGAGTACGATCTTTCTCAGATGAAAGGCGCCGTAAGGGGCAAGTACGTAGAGCGCTACAAGGCTGGCACAAACCTGATACTGCTTGAGCCGGACGTGGCAGTGGTGTTTCCCACAGACGAAGCCGTGAATGAAGCCCTGCGTTTGCTGATCAAAATTGCCAGAGATTCGCTGCCCCACCCGGGCTAGACTATGAGCAATTACGAATGTCACGAATGACGAATAACACGAAGACAAGAAACACATTCGCGACATTCGCCAATTCGTCTCCTTCGTGCTAATCACCTCACTCACAAAGGAATACTGCCATGGCAACAGAACGAGTCAAAGAAATGCTGTCGTGGTACCGGAGCGACAACCCCGGCACCCTCACCAACCTGTCGCGGCTGCTCAACCACGGGCGGCTGGCAGGCACCGGCAAGCTGGTCATCCTGCCGGTGGATCAGGGCTTCGAGCATGGCCCGGCCCGGAGCTTTGCGCCCAACCCGCCGGGGTACGACCCGCGCTATCACGCCGAGCTGGCGATTGCCTCCGGCTGCAACGGCTACGCCGCGCCGCTCGGCTTCATCGAGGCCGTGGCCGCCGACTACGCCGGGGACATTCCCCTCATCCTCAAAGTAAACAGCCACGACGTGCTGTACGATGAGAAGGACCCCATGGGCGCGATGACCGCCAGCGTCGAAGACGCCCTGCGGCTGGGCTGCGTGGCCGTGGGCTACACCATCTACCCCGGCACCGCCGACCGCCGCTTCCTTTACGAACAGTTGCAGGGGTTGGTGTTGGAAGCCAAAGAGGCCGGGCTGGCTGTGGTGGTGTGGTCGTACCCGCGCGGCAGCGGCCTGAGCAAGGCGGGCGAAAGCGCCGTGGACGTGACCGCCTACGCCGCGCAGATCGCCGCGCAGATGGGGGCGCACATCATCAAAGTCAAACTGTCCACCGATTTAGTGGAACAGGCTGAAGCCAAGAAGGCTTACGAGAAATATCAAATCCCCATCGGCACGCTAGCCGACCGGGTGCGCCACGTAGTGCAGTCGGCATTCAACGGGCGGCGCATCGTCATCTTCTCCGGCGGGGCCAGGAGCGATACCGAGACCGTGCTCAACGAGGCCCGCGCCATCCGCGACGGCGGCGGCTTCGGCTCCATCATCGGGCGCAACTCGTTCCAGCGCCCGCGCGCCGAAGCGCTGGACCTGCTCGGCAGCATCATGAAAATCTACAGCGGCGAGACGGTTTAGCAAGATTAGTTGTGGTGTAACTACCCTTCACCGCAAAGGCGCGACCCTCTAAAGAGGGCAGGCGGACGCGAAGAAACTCAAAAGAACTTTGCGCTCTTCGCGCCCTCGCGATTTGATCAATGACCCAACTCGACACACTCAGCATCAACACGATCCGCTTCCTCTCGGTGGATGCGATTCAACAAGCCAACTCGGGCCACCCCGGCCTGCCTATGGGCGCGGCGACTATGGCCTACACTCTGTGGACGCGCACCCTGCGCCACAACCCGGCAGACCCGCAATGGATCAACCGCGACCGCTTTATCCTGTCCGGCGGCCACGGCTCCATGCTGCTCTACTCGCTGCTGCACCTCACCGGATACGATCTGACACTGGACGATTTGATGAACTTCCGCCAGTGGGGAAGCAAAACGCCGGGCCACCCCGAAAGCCACCTCACCCCCGGCGTGGAGGCTACCACCGGCCCTCTGGGGCAAGGCATCAGCAACGCCGTGGGCATGGCGATGGCCGAAGCCCACCTCGCCGCGCGCTTCAATCGCCCCGGCCATACCGTCGTCGATCATTACACCTACGTCATCACCACCGACGGCGACTTGATGGAGGGCGTGGCCTCCGAAGCCTGCTCGCTGGCCGGACATCTGGGGTTGGGCAAGCTCATCGCGCTGTACGACGACAACCGAATCTCGCTGGCCGGGTCCACCGCCATCACCTTCACCGAAGACGTGGGCCAACGCTTCGAGGCCTACGGCTGGCAAGTGCAGCACGTGGCCGACGGCAACAACGTGGAAGCCCTGGCGCAGGCTATCAACGCTGCCCGCGCCGACGCCACCCGCCCCAGCCTCATCTGCGTCCGCACCACCATCGGCTACGGCTCGCCGCACAAACAGGATACGTACGAGGCCCACGGTTCGCCGCTCGGCCCGGACGAAGTGATCGCCGCCAAAAAGAATCTGGGCTGGCCCACTGAACCGGCCTTCCTCATCCCCGGCGAGGCGTTGGAGCATTTCCGGCAAGCCATTGCCAACGGCGCCGCGTGGGAGGCCGAATGGCAAGCCGCCTTCGACCGCTACACCGAAGCGTACCCCGATCTGGCCGCCGAACTGCGCCGCACCTTCGCCCGCGAACTCCCGGCCGGATGGGACTCGGCCCTGCCGGTTTTCCCCGACGACCCCAAAGGCCTAGCTACGCGCAAAGCCTCCGAAGCCGCGCTGCAAGCCCTGGCTCCCAAATTGCCGGAGCTGTTCGGCGGTTCCGCCGATCTCAACCCGTCCACGTTTACCTGGCTCAAAGGGCTGGGCGACTTCCAATCGCCCCTCACCTCACCGCAAAGCGTGCAGGGCGCGGTCGGCGGCGACTGGGGCTACAGCGGGCGCAACATTGCCTTTGGCGTGCGCGAACATGGCATGGGCGCCATCGTCAACGGCCTGGCCGGGCACGGCGGCCTTATTCCCTATAGCGCCACCTTCCTCACCTTCTCCGATTACATGCGCCCAGCCATCCGCCTCGCCGCGCTGGCAAAGTTGCGCACCATCTTCGTCTTCACCCACGATAGCATCGGGCTGGGGGAGGACGGGCCCACTCACCAACCGGTGGAACATGTGGCCGCGCTGCGAGCCGTTCCGGGGCTGGTCACCGTGCGCCCCGGCGACGCCAACGAGGCCGTGGAGGCCTGGCGCTTCGCCATCGAATACACCCTCGGCCCCGTGGCCCTCATCTTCACCCGCCAAAACGTGCCCACGCTGGATCGACAAATTTACGCCCCGGCCACCGAGTTGCGCCAAGGCGGCTACGTCCTCGCCGACTTCGGCGACGCCGAGCCGCAACTCATCCTCATGGCCTCCGGCAGCGAAGTGGGCCTCATGGTGCAAGCCGGAATCAAACTGGCGTCCGAGGCCCTCAACGTCCGGCTCGTCTCCATGCCCAGCATGGAACTGTTTGAAATGCAGTCGCAGGAGTACCGCGATCAGGTGCTGCCGCCCGCCGTCACCGCCCGCGTGGCCATCGAGGCCGGTATTGCCATGCCGTGGTACAAATACGTTGGCGCTGCGGGCCGGTGCGTGTGCATGGCCGGCTACGGCGCATCGGCCCCGGCCAACGTGCTGTTCGAGAAATACGGCTTCACCACGGCCAACATCATCGAAAAGGCCAAGGCCGCGATATGAAAATCGCCCTCGGTTGTGACCACGGCGGCTTCCCCCTCAAAGAGACCGCCCTCAAAACCATCCTCCTGGCGGGGCACGAAGTGCTGGACCTCGGCACCTTCACCGCCGACCCGGTGGACTACCCCGATACCGCCCTGGCCGTGGGCCAGGCCATTCAGCGCGGCGAGGCCGACCGCGGCCTCCTCATCTGCGGCAGCGGCGTGGGCGCGTGCGTGGCCGCCAACAAATTGCGCGGCATCCGCGCCGGGCTGTGCCACGACACCTACTCGGCCCACCAAAGCGTGGAGCATGACGATGCCAACGTCCTGTGCCTCGGCGCGCGCATCATCGGCATCGAACTTGCCCCCGAACTCATCCGCGCCTTCCTCGGCGCGCAATTCAGCGGCGAGGCGCGGCACGTGCGGCGGCTGGAGAAGGTGAAGAAGATGGAGAATTCCGGCTAAGGCCATGAGCCAACCTGCTCGTCCCACCCAAATCTCCGAATACGCTCGCGCCTGCCTCGACGGGCTTGCTGCCAGTGGGCTGGGCCGGTATCTTTCTTTGGGCGGCGCATTCGGGTTGGCTCATTACTATGAATACCGCTCCACACATGACGTCGATGCATGGTGGGTTGAGCCGGTAAGCGGCGAAGAGCGACAGCGTATCACTCATCTGCTCGAAGAGACCCTGCGCTCGTATGGGCAGGTGCGCACTCGGGCGTGGGGCGATGTGGTGAGCGTGGAACTAATGCAAGAAGGCCGGACGGTCTTCAGTTTTCAGATCGCGCACCGATCCGGCGAATTGCAGCCGCCGCTGCCGGGGCCATGGCCGGGCGGTATCCGCGTGGACAGTTTGGACGATCTGGTGGCGAGCAAAATGACTGCGCTCGTGGAGCGCGGCGCGCCGCGAGATTTTCGCGACATCTATATGCTATGCCAGAGCGCACATTCCGATATCGCCCACTGCTGGCAGTTGTGGGAAGAACGTCAGCGGCTAGCGGGTGAGCTCGCAGATCACCAGCGGGCCACGCTGGCCATTCGCACGCATCTTGTGCGGCTGGAGCAGGCCCGACCCCTCGGCCAAATCGCGGAGGCAGAGGAGCGGTCGACGGCCGGCAAATTGCGGGTATGGTTTGCAAAGGAATTTCTCGATGACTTTTCGGATTGACGGCGCGCTGTACCCGGACGTAACGCCGCCCGATACCCTCGACTCTCAGGCCGAGAAAGTTGATTTCATCGCTCGGCTGTGTGCCGCGTGGGATTTTGGCCTTCTGCCGGACCGGGAGACTATCGAAGAGATTCGCCGCGATGTATGGCGTTCGACAGTGGACCAGTGCCGCTTACTGACTTCGCCAACGTACCATTTGCTTCGCCAGTGGCACGACCTTCCACCTCTGCCTTTTCTGGGCAGCATCCCGGCGTATATTCGCGATGACCCTAATCTGGCATTTGTATAACAAGAAAGACAATCCCCTATGACCCACCCCCTCCTCCAACTCCAGGCCCTCGGCCAATCGCCGTGGCACGATAATATCCGGCGCGGGCTGCTCACAAGCGGCGACTTGCAGCGCATGGTAGCCGACGGCGACATCACCGGCCTCACGTCCAACCCCACCATCTTCGAGCAGGCCATCGCCAATTCCGCCGACTACGATTCGCAAGTGCGCCAACTGGCGCTCGAGGGGCACGGCCCCGACTCCATCTTCGACGCGCTGGCGATTGACGACATCCGCGCCGCCGCCGACGTGTTTCGCCCGGTGTACGACCGGGCCGAAGGCAAAGACGGCTTCGTGAGCATCGAGGTCTCGCCCAAATATGCCAACGACACGGCCAAAACCGTGCGCGAGGCGCGGCGGCTGTGGAAAGCCGTGGGCCGCCCCAACGTGATGATCAAAATCCCGGCCACCAAGGCCGGGCTGCCCGCCATCGAGCAAACCCTAGCCGCCGGGATCAACGTCAACGTCACCCTCATCTTCTCGCTCGACCGCTACGCCGAAGTGATGACCGCGCACCTCAACGGCCTGGAGCAACGCCTCGCGGCGGGCAAGCCCGTGCGCGGCATCGCCTCCGTCGCCAGCTTTTTCGTCAGCCGCGTGGATACGCTGGTGGATAGCTTGCTCGATCAGAAAATTGCCGCCGACTCCGCCCTGGCCTCCACGCTTGCGCCGCTCAAAGGAAAAGCCGCCATCGCCAACGCCAAACTGGCCTATGCTCTCTTCCAGCAGCGCTATCGCGGCCCGGCCTTTGCCAAACTGCTGGCCGCCGGAGCGCAAGTGCAGCGCCCGCTGTGGGCCAGCACCAGCACCAAGAACCCTGCCTACCTCGACGTGATCTACGTTGACAACCTCATCGGCTCGGACACGGTGAACACCATGCCCCCGGCCACCATCAAAGCCTTCAAAGATCACGGCGCAGCCCGCGCCACGCTGGAGGAAGGGTTGAGCGAGGCCCGCGACCTCATGGACAAGCTGGCCGAGGCCGGGGTGGACATGGTCGCCGTGACTCAAAAACTGGAAGACGACGGCGTGGCCGCTTTCTTCAAATCCTTCGAATCCCTGCTCAAAGTGATCGAAATCCGCCGCCAATCGGAGTTGGCCCTCGACCGCACCGGCCTCACCGTGTCGCCCAAGCTGGCCGCCGATATTCAAATGGACCTTGCCCTGCTCGACGCGCAAAAGGTCCCCGCCCGGCTGTGGCAAAAGGATTCCACGCTGTGGAAGAAAGACTACCCCGCGCATCAGGCCGAGATCAAAATCCGCATGGGCTGGCTCACGCTGGCCGCCGACATGCGGGCTTACGCCCCCGACCTGGCCGCGTTTGCCAAAGAAGTGAAAAAGGCCGGGTTTACCCACGCCTTGCTGTGCGGCATGGGCGGCTCGTCGCTGTGCCCCGAAGTGCTGCGCGAAACCTTCGGTATCGGGCGCGGCGGGCTTGATCTTTCCGTGCTGGACTCTACCGACCCCGCCGCCGTGCGCGCCGCGCTCAAGCGCAGCAACCCGGCCAAAACGCTGTACATCATTTCCAGCAAATCAGGCGGCACGGTCGAAGTCACCTCGTTCTTCAAATTTATCTGGGCGCGGGTGAGCGCCCTCAAAGGCGGCAAAGCCGGGGAGAACTTCGTCGCCATCACCGACCCCGATACCTCGCTGGGCGCACTGGCGCGGGAACATAACTTCCGCCATGTGTTCATCAACCCGCCCGACATCGGCGGCCGCTATTCCGCCCTTTCGCTGTTTGGCCTCGTGCCCGCGGCCCTGCTGGGCATGGACCTTGCCAAACTGCTGAGCCGCGCCGCCGACATGGCTGCCGCCTCGTCGGCCATGTTGCCCGCCGCCCGCAACGCCGGGGTGTGGCTGGGCGCGGCCCTGGGCGCGCTAGCCAAGGCCGGGCGCGACAAAGTGACCTTCATCGTGTCCGATCCCATTTCCACCTTTGGCTACTGGACAGAGCAACTCATCGCCGAGTCCACCGGCAAAGAGGGCAAGGGCCTCGTGCCGGTGGAGGGCGAGCCGTTGGGCGGCCCCGACAGCTACGGGCGCGATCGCGTCTTCGTTTACATGCGGCTCGACGGCAAATATGACCGCGCCGTCCACGCGCTCGAAACTGCCGGTCACCCGGTGGTGCGCTTCAACCTGCGCGACCCCTACGACCTCGGCAGCGAATTTTTGCGCTGGGAAATCGCCACCGCCATCGCCGGCCTGGCGCTGGAAATTGATCCGTTTGATCAGCCGAACGTGCAAGAATCTAAAGACAACACCAAACGCCTGTTGGCCGCCGCCACTCAGTGGCCGTCCGCCGACCCCACCCTGCCCGTGGGCCGCCGCGACGCCGCTACACGCATCCGGTCACACCTGGCTCAAATCAAACCGGACGACTATGTGGCCCTCACCGCTTATGTGGCCCGCACGCCGCGCACCGAGCGGCTGCTGCGTAACATCCGCGCCGCCATCCGTAACAGATATGGCGTGGCGACCACGGCCGGTTACGGGCCGCGCTTCCTGCACTCCACCGGTCAACTGCACAAGGGCGGCGGCGATAACGGCGTGTTCATCCAATTCACCGCGCAAACCGCCAAGGATGAAACCATCCCCGGCGAAGCGTTTACGTTTGGGCGGCTCGAAGCCGCGCAAGCGCTGGGCGATTTTCAATCGCTCAAATCGCGAGGGCGGCGAGTGCTGCGCGTGCAACTGGGCGCGAAGGCGGAACAGGATTTGGCGACAGTGGCGGGGATATTTGATTGGAAGAAAAAAGCGGGGAAGGCGAACAAGAGGCGCAAGAAATAGCATGGCAAATATTCACGGAGGCAGCATGGACATCGCAATGATCGGGCTGGGCCGCATGGGCGGCAACATGGCGCGCCGCCTCCTGCGCGGCGGCCACCGGGTGGTGTTGCACAACCGGTCGGCGGCGGTATCGGAAGCGATTCAAAAAGAAGAAGGCCGGGGCGAAGTGGTTCATTCGCTCACAGAGGCCGTTGAGAAACTGCAAGCGCCGCGCCACGTTTGGATTATGCTCCCGGCAGGCGAGGTCACCGAGCAATCCCTCGTCGAACTCATGGGCCTGCTCTCGTCCGACGACACCGTGATCGACGGCGGCAACTCCAACTACAAAGACACCCAACGCCGACACGCCATGCTCAAAGCCAAAGGCCTCAACTACGTGGACGTGGGCACCAGCGGCGGCGTATGGGGCCTGGCCAACGGTTATGGCATGATGGTGGGCGGCGACGATGCCCCCGTGGCTCGCCTGCGCCCCATCTTGGAAACCCTGGCCCCCGCCCCCGACCACGGCTGGGGACACATGGGCCCCAGCGGCGCGGGGCACTACGTCAAAATGGTGCACAACGGAATCGAATACGGCATGATGCAAGCTTTTGCCGAAGGTTTTGAAATCATGCGCGCCAAAAAAGACCTCCACCTCAACATGGCGCAAATCGCCGAAGCGTGGCGCTACGGCACCGTCATCCGCTCGTGGCTGCTCGACCTCGCCGCCGCCGCGCTCAAAGACGACCCCGAGCTGACCGACATCGCTCCCTTCGTCGCCGACTCGGGCGAAGGCCGCTGGACGGTGGCCGATGCGATTGACCTCGACGTGCCGGCCCCGGTGATCACGCTGGCCCTCATGGCTCGCTTCTACAGCCGCAGCAACGGTGACTACACCGCCAAAGTGCTGTCTGCCATGCGCAACCAGTTCGGCGGGCATGCGGTGAAGAAACTGTAGGGCGGGGCTTGTCCCCGCCTTGGGCGACCACATGGGTCGCCCCTACGAGAGGGGCGGGGCTTGTCCCCGCCCGGTTTGGGCGACCACACGGGCCGCCCCTGCGAGGGAACGTCTTGACCACCCGCCTCTACCTCATCCGCCACGCCGCCACCGCCTCCTCCGCCGAAGACCGCTTTGCCGGAGCCTCGGACGTGCCGCTCTCCGACGAAGGGCGCCGGCAGGCGCAACGGCTGGCCCAGCGCCTTTCGCGCTACCCGGCCAGCGCCGTGTATTGCAGCCCCATGAGCCGCGCGGTTGAAACTGCCACACTGCTCTGCGGCCCGCACCGCCTCGCGCCTCAACCCCGCGACGGCCTGCGCGAGATCAACCACGGTCACTGGGAGGGCCTTAGCCGCGCCGAAGTGGACGAGCGGTATCCCGGCGAAATGGAGTTGTGGGATTCGGACCCCTTTGGCTACGCGCCGCCCGGCGGCGAAACGGGCATGGCGGTAATGGCCCGCGCCGTGCCCGTCATCCGCGAGATCGTGGCCGCCCACCCCGATCAAAGCGTGTTCGTCGTCTCGCACAAAGCCACCAACCGCCTCATCATTGGGCATTACCTCGGCATCGAACTGCGCGGCTACCGCGACCGCCTCGACCAAAAGCCCGCCTGCCTCAACATCCTCGACTTCCGCGACCCGGCCCGCGCCCGCCTCATGCTGCTCAACGACGTATCGCACTACGAAGCCGAACCGGAGCGCGAACATCATCATCTTTCAAACTGGTGGGCCGAAAGCAAATCATAGGAAGGGTCACCCCATGCCCCACTCACAAAACCCCCTCCGCGAAGGCCTGCGCATGGAGCGCACGCCCGAACCCTGCACCGTCGTCATCTTCGGCGCTTCCGGCGACCTCACCAAACGCAAACTCCTCCCCGCCCTCTACAACCTCGAACTGGAACGGCTGCTTCCTCACGCCTTCGCCGTCGTCGGCTTTGCCCGCCGCCCTATCACCGATGCCGACTTCCGCGCCCAAATGCTCGACGGCATCAACCAGTTCTCGCGCAACCGCCCCGCCGACCCCGCCGTATGGGATAGCTTCTCGCAGGGAATCTTTTACAGCCCCGGCAACTTCGACGAACCCGAAGCCTATCAGCGCCTGGGCCAACTGCTCGACACGATCGACAAAGAGCGCGGCACCGCCGGCAACCGCCTCTTCTACCTCGCCACCGCCCCCGAATACTTTCCCGTCATCATCAAACACCTCGGCGAAGCCAACCTTACGGCCGGCCCCTCCGGCGGCTGGGTGCGGCTCATCATCGAAAAGCCGTTCGGGCGCGACCTCGCCTCGGCCATCGAACTCAATCGCATCGTCCACACCGCGTTCCGCGAAGAACAAGTCTACCGCATCGACCACTACCTCGGCAAAGAAACCGTCCAGAACATCCTCGTCTTCCGCTTTGCCAACGGCATCTTCGAGCCGCTGTGGAACCGCAACTTCATTGACCACGTGCAAATCACCGTCGCCGAATCCGTCGGCGTGGAAGGGCGCGGCGGCTACTACGAAACCGCCGGAGTCATCCGCGACATGATCCAGAACCACATGATGCAAGTGCTCACCCTCGTCGCCATGGAAACCCCGGCCGCCATCGACGCCGACGCCGTCCGCGACGAAAAAGTCAAAGTCCTGCGCGCCCTGCGGCCCATCGCCCCTCAGGCCGTCGACGACTACACCATCCGCGGCCAGTATGGCCCCGGCATCAGCGGCGGCAAGCCCGTGCCCGCTTATCGGCAGGAACCCAGCGTCGCCCCCGCCTCCCCCACCGAAACCTACGCCGCCATCAAATTCTTCATCGACAACTGGCGCTGGGCCGGAGTCCCCTTCTACCTCCGCTCCGGCAAACGACTCCCGCGCCGCGTCACCGAAATCGCCATCCAATTTAAACAAGCCCCGCTACAACTCTTTGGCCACGCCGCCGAAGCCATGGACCCCAACCTGCTCGCCCTCCGCGTCCAGCCCGACGAAGGCATCGCCCTCAAATTCGGCTCCAAAGCGCCGGGGCAAGCCATCAAAATCCACCCCGTCAAAATGGACTTTCGCTACGGCGCCTCCTTCGGCGTCGAGCCGCCCGAAGCCTACGAACGCCTGCAACTCGACTGCCTGCTCGGCGATGCCACCCTGTTCACCCGCGCCGACGAAGTCGAAACCGCCTGGGCGCACATCACCCCGATCATCGAAGGCTGGCAAGCCTCGCCCCCCACCGACCTCCCCAACTACGAAGCCGGCAGTTGGGGGCCAGCCGCCGCCGACGAGATGATGGCCCGCGACGGGCGGGTTTGGAGGCGGCCGTGAACGCGGCTCTCCTGGCCGGGCCGACCCCCGTGCCCGTGCCCGCCATCGAACCGGAACTTGGAAAATTATGGAAATCGCTTGCGCCCGCCGCGCCCCCGGAGGGTGGAATAGCAGTCGATCCTGCCGCGATGCGCGCCAGCCTCGTCAACCTCGTCGCCATAGGGGCGCATCCCACCGAAGTCACCGCCGCCGGGGACGCCATTGGCCGTATCCTCAGCCGCGCCCCCTGCCGCGCCATCCTCGTCGATTGTGAACCCGACTCCCCCGCCGCCGACATCACCGCCGAAATCAGCATCATCGGCGAGCCGCCCCCCTTTGGCGAGCGGCAAGTGCGCTGCGAACAGATCACCCTCCGCGCCGCCGGCGCCGCCGCCCAAAACCTCCCCGCCGCCGCCATCCCCCTCTACATCCCCGACCTGCCCGTCGTCGTCTGGTGGCCCGGGCCCCCGCCCCTGCAACACGACACCTTCCGCCGCTTTGCCACCTCCGCCGACCGCGTCCTCATCGACTCGGCCACCTTTGGCCGCGACGGCCTGCGCGCCCTCGCCGACTTCATCGCCCGCTCGCGGCAAATGCGAACGGCCGTAGGCGACCTCAACTGGGCGCGGCTCACCCCCTACCGGCAACTACTTGCCCAATTCTTCGATTCCGCCCATTGGCGCGAGCAGTTACACCAGATCGTCAGCGTCACCATCGAAGCGCGCGAATCGGCGGGCCTGCTCATGGCCGGGTGGCTGGAATCACGCCTGCGCGGGCGCGGTTACAACGTGCCCCCGCTCGACAAAATGGATCTGCGCGCCGTGAACAAAGGGCGGGTCATATTTCATTCAATTGTGATGAAGTGTGCCGGGGGAGAATTTGCCGTGCGCCGCACCGACGAAAACACCGTGGAAGCCACCGCCACCGTGGGAACCGAAAGCGCCGCCCGCACCGCCCACATCGGGCTGGCCCCCGTGGAAAAATACCTGTGCGACGAAATCAGCTACACGGGCCGCGACCGCGCCTTCGATGCCGCCGTGCAGGCGGCGGTGGCATAGTAGGAGCGGCTTGTAGCCGCGAGCTTGTAGCCGCGAGCGGGCGTGTCATCGCGGGTGCAACCCGCTCCCACGCGCACAGCTCCCACGCGCACAGCTCCCACACGCACAGCTCCCACACGCATAGCTCCCACGCGCATAGCTCCCACGCGCATAGCTCCCACGCGCATAGCTCCCACACGCATAGCTCCCACGCGCACAGCTCCCACACGCATAGCTCCTACGCGCACAGTTCCCACACGCATAGCTCCCACGCGCACAGGCATGGCCTTTTGTCAATGGACTTTGAAGACCCTGTCTACGGCGTCGGTGTCGCCAACGGCGACACGGTATATGTGCAGGGGTTGTAATCGGCCCCGAGGATGACCCGGAACTGCACGGGCGAATACGGGTCGGGCTGGGCGATCACGTTGGCATCCGTCAGGTGCAAAATATTTTTCAGCTCTGCAATGGGCGAACCCTTGGGGCTGGTAGTGTAATCGATCAGCGTCGTGGTGGCGTGTTCGGTGCTGTCGGCCTGGCCTTGAGTCACCACGAGTCCCTCCAGCCCCAGCCGGTACGCCGCCAGATCGCCCGCATCCTTCCACGTTGTGCCATTCCATATTTCAACTAAATACGGCGTTTGCGCGGCGCGGTTAGTGCTGCCGGCGCTCATCACCCGCTGCACATATTTGTAAAACTCGTCCGGCGCCGGCAACTGCACCGACGCCCCGTCGTTGGGCGTCGTCCAGCCGGTCACATACGGCGGCGAAATTTTGTAGCTGCGGAGGTTGAGGTCGTTCAGCGACAGCGCCAGCGACATGAATTGCAGCACGTCGCCCAGGGTCATGTCCGTTTCCACCGTGGACTGGAACTGTTGATACAGCGCGGGCGCTTGCGGCAGCAGGTTTTGGGTGCGGGCCTGGTGATAGATGGCCCGCAGCACTTCCTGTTGGCGGCGAGCGCGGTCGAAGTCGCCGCCGCCGGTCACCTGCCGCGAACGCGCATACCACAGCGCCGTGTCGCCATCCATGTGCTGCCAGCCCGCGTTTAGCGTAAACAGCGCCCAGCTATCTTCCAACTGCGGATCGAGCGACGGGTCTTTCAACCGGTAATCCTGAAAGGCGCAGGTCACTGGAATATCCACCCCGCCCAGTGTGTCCACAATGGCCTTGAACGAGGCGAAGTCCACCCGGGCGTAGTAGTGAATGGGAATGCCGAGGTTGTAGAGAATGGTCTGTTCGAGCAGCGGGATGGGGCCGCCGGGGACGTTTTTGGCGACGTTGATCACCGAATTGACTCGCCCCATCTGCGCCCGGCTTTTGGGTATGAACACGTACAGATCACGCGGGATGGAGAGCATGGTGACGGTGCTCGCCGTCTTGTCAACGGACACGACGATGAGCGTGTCGGAGCGATAGCCGCCGTTGGCGTCGAGTTGATCGGAGCCGATGAGCAGGATGTTTTTTACGTCGTCTTCAAATTTGATGCGCGGCACGGGCGAGGGCACGGCGGTGACCGGCGTGACTTCGACGGTGCTGAGTTCATAGGGGCCGAGGGTGGGCGACTTCACATCGCGGGCCGTGGGCGAGGGAGTCGGCGTGGGGGGTTCCGTGGCGGCCAGGGTTGCGGTAAGGGTCGCCACCGGCGTATCGGTGACCTGCGGCGAGGCCGGGGCGGGCGCGGTGGTGGGAGCTGCGGCCAGCGTGTCCTGCACGCGCACGGCCACCGCGGTCTGAAAGGCGCCGGTGGCTTGCGCGCCATTATTCGCGCAGGCGACGATGAGCGCCGCAGCGGCCATGAGCAGCGCCAACGGCAACAATTTGCGAATGTAGATTGACATGCAGCGGATTATATCAGGAGGGGCGACACGACCTCCTCGTAGAGACGTTGCACGCTTCGCGAACGTCTCTACGGCGGCGGCAGGGTGTCAGTCGGGGTAACGGTGGGGGCAGTGGTGTCAGTCGCGGTGGCAGTAGCAGTATCGGTCGCGGTAACGGTCGCACTCGCGGTGGCGGTAGCGGTTGCGGTATCCGTTGCCCCGCCGGGGGTGAGCGACTCAGTCGCAGTTGCGGTCACGGTAGCGCTAGCGGTCACGGTAGCGGTCGCAGTAAACGTGTCCGTGGCTGTGGGGGCGGCCACGGTGTTGGATGCGGCCACCGGAACGGGGGTATTCGTCGCAGTAGCGGGCGGCGTGGGTGTGAGGGTCGCCGTCGCGGTAGCCGTGGCGGTGGCGGTAGCAGTAATCACCGGCACGGGCGGCAGGAACAGTTTTTGCCCCACGGTAATGTACGTCGAAACGAGACAGTTGGCTTGCTCGATGCCGTAAATGGTCGTGCCGTACGCGAGGCTGAGCCGGAAAAGGTTGTCGCCGGGTTGCACAGTGTAATACGCCCAACCGGCAGGCGGGCCGCACGGCGCGGGTGTGGGCACGATGAGCGGGTGCGTGGGCAAATACACCAGCGCGCCGGCAAACACCGTGGCGCTGGCGAAGCAGTTAGCTTGCATCACTGCCTGTTCGCTCGTCCCGGTGCTGGCGGCCAGGGTGAGCAGCGTATCAGTCGGGCCGACGAACACGGGCGTCCAATCTTGCGGCGGGATACATTGGGTGGGGACCGGCATGGGGGTGTCGGGGATAAGCGCCGGGGTGTGGGTGGGCGCCGGGGTACCCGTGGGCAACACCGGCGAGGGCACAAACAATGTTTCCGTGGGGGGCGCGGCGACCGCGGCGATGGCCGTGGGAGCCAGGGAGGCATTGCCCGTTTCGCTCAGCGCGAGCACAATGCCGCCGACGACGGTGGCCGTGGTGAGCGCGGCGATGAAAATGCCGAAGAAGGCCTGGCGGAAGGAGCGCATCGATGTGCTGGCGGTGGGCGGATATTTACGGCGACGGGCAAACGATGGGCGAGAAGTAGTAAGTTTGCGAAGCGCTCTGGCCGTCGGCTGATTCTACCCGAACTGTGTGAATCAATGTGCCGCCGCACTCGGTGAGGGCTTGCACAGGGTTGTCGAGTTGGGGAAGGCCTTCGTCGTAAAACTTGTGAGGCGCGAGGCCGCCGGTGAACGTGACTCGCACGTAAGCCACAGCGCCGTTGGGCCGGGCGAGGTCGCGCACCACGTTGACGAGGGTGACGGCGGTAATGCGCAGCGGCGCGGGCACCGGGGTGATGGTGAGGGGAGTGGCAAGCGTAGGCGCAGGGGTGGCCGTGGGTTGCGCTACGGGCGGCAGGAAGATGATCTGGCCGTAGTTGATCCCCGGCGTGGCGAGGCAGTTGGCCTGTTGCAGCGCGGCCACAGTCTGCCCAGTGGCGAGGCCCAACTGGAACAACGTGTCGCCGGGGCGCACGGTATACGCTACCCAGCCGCGCGGTGGGCCGCAGAGGGTGGCCGTGGGGGCGGTGAGGGTGGTCGTGGCAGCGGTGAGGGTGGCCGTCGCGGTCACCGTGGCGACAATGGCCGGGACGGTGGGGCTGGGCGTAGGGGTCGCTAGAGTGGTGGGTGAGGCTGTGGCCGTCGGTTTGGGTGAAGTGGGCGTGCGCGTCGCGGTGGCCAGCGGCAAGGGCGTGGGCGGCAGTGTCGCGGT
>JACRBQ010000036.1 GCA_016213135.1 Chloroflexota bacterium
ATGGGTCGAAGTCTCGATCGTTGTGCATAAGGGTGCAATCGTTCAACAAGCAGAAGGTGGCGATCCAGCAGTCAATGGTCCGGCGGACGATACGCCCCTGTGTTCGCAGGGCGCGATAATTCTGCGCGGCGGCAACTGCCAACTCAATTCCACCTGTGGAAAACACATCAAACTTCATCAATTCCCGGCGAGTTTCAGCCGCCTGACGTTCGTCGCGCACGCCCTGTAAGACCTCACACAGGATCAGGTCGGTCAATCCCAGTCTCTGGTATTCCAGTTCGCGCTCCAGCCAACCGACCTGAAGTGTCTGAACTCCGTTCAGATAATCGATCCAGACCGTAGTATCCACAATGACCATTGTTTACGCCCGCGCCACAACGCGGCCAGAACGCAACTCATCCAGATTACCTTCCCATTGGATCTTTCCCCGCAAACGGCGTATTCCGCTCTGGGCCTTCACTTGAATTAGCATTTGCAGGCCGGCTTCGACGGCGGCCTTTTTGGTCTTCAGCCCCGTCGCCTTCATTGCCCGTCGAATCAACTCGTCGTCAATCACAATGTTTGTGCGCATGATGCCTCCAATTCTCGAACTCGCGGAATGTGTATAGTTTAGCTTATTTGTGTGTATAAGACAATGGGAGTGGCAATCTCAAATCATGTCGGGTTCCAAAGATATTGAGAATGAGTCCCGAAGTTGTTAAGAAAAGCCGTGGGCGCCGCTGGCGCGCCTTCGCCCCAAAGGTTATCGCTCGACGATATTATCGGCGCGTGTTATATTGAGCGTGGGATAAAGAGTTTTGCCGACAAGGAAACGGAGAAAGTTTTCAGAGGCCAAGTTTCCCGCAGACTCCCAGCGGATATCCAACAAACCGCCCGCCGCAAGCTGCTCTATCTGGGCGAAGCTGACATATTGCAAGACTTGCGCGCTCCACCCGCTAATCGCTTAGAAGCTCTGAAGGGTAATTCCCGTCCATCCCGGCGAAGTCTTGCTGGAAGATTTTATGAAGCCCCTCGGTCTCAGCCAATATCGCGTCGCAGTGGACATTGGCGTTCCGCCGCTGCGGATTAACCAAATTGTGCATGGACAACGAGGGATTACGGCGGATTCGGCTTTGCGGTTAGCGCGATATTTTGGCACGACACCGGGAATTTGGTTGCGTTTGCAAGCGCGGTATGACTTAGAAGTGGCGTAGGAGCGGCTGGCGGAACGAATAGTGCGCGAAGTGAAAGTATTGAAGTCGGCTCAGACGGTCAACATCTAAACCCGACCACGATGAGTTTGCCCCCTTTGCGAACCTCACGCAATCACCCCTCTTTCACGCCATTCGCTGATATCCGCGGCCTCGTACCCGAACTCTCTTAGTATCTCATCTGTGTGTTCGCATAGTTGTGGGGGGTGACGCCGATACTCAAGTCCTGTTACGGATAAATGGATCGGTGTGGCGAGCGATTTGATCATCCCTAACATCGGGTGTTCCAATTCAACGACTACACCCCGGGCTGCCACCTGCGGATCGGCCAATGCGCTACTCACGTTACGGATGGGCCCGCTGGGGATCCCGGCGGCTTTGAGCAGGTCAAGCCACCCGCCAGCCGGGCGGGTTCGCATAGCCTCGCGCACCCGTGGCAACAGGACTTCGCGGTTGCGCACCCGCTCCGCATTGGTATGAAAACGTGGATCGTCGCGCAGGTCGTTCAACCCGGCCAATTCGCAGAACTTTCCCCAGATATTATCCGAACCGACGCCTAAAACGAACCATTCGTCATCATTGCCCTGCATGGGCTCGTACGGCACAACTTGCGGGTGCGTGTTGCCCCGTTTGGGCGGTTCTTGTCCGGTGGCGAAATACTCTCCGGCGTAATTCTCCAGCCACGTCATCTGGCTCTCGAACAACGACACATCCAGAAATTGCCCCTGGCCCGAAGTATGGCGCGCGTGCAAGGCCGACAAGATACCGATGAGGGTGAAGAGGCCAGTGGTCATGTCGGCAATGGGAGTGGGGAATCGAGTCGGCCCCCCGGCCGGATCGCCAGTGAGGGCCATCGTGCCGGATTCCCCTTGAGCGATGATGTCATATCCCGGTTGTCCGGCACGCGGGCCGGTGTGGCCGTAGCCGCTGATCGCGGCATAGATCAACCGTTTGTTGCGACTATGCAGGGTCTCATAATCAATTTGATACTTTTGCAGGGACTCCAACTTGGGCAGATTCGTCATAAAGACATCGGCGTGGTCAATGAGGCGATAGAGCACGGCGCGACCCTCAGGTGTCGTGAAGTTCAAGGCCAAGCTGCGCTTGTTGCGGTTGACGGCGAGATAGTATGCGCTCTCTTCTCCAATGAACGGCGGCCCCCACGTGCGAGATTGATCGCCCGCACCTGGGCGTTCAATCTTGATCACGTCGGCGCCGAGGTCGCCCAGAATCATCGAGCAATATGGCCCGGCCAACGCTTGCGTTTGATCGATGATTGTCGTGCCGCTCAGAGGCCCCGG
The DNA here is from genome assembly GCA_016213135.1 of Chloroflexota bacterium. Classification (GTDB taxonomy): domain Bacteria; phylum Chloroflexota; class Anaerolineae; order Anaerolineales; family VGOW01; genus VGOW01. The sequence goes on from JACRBQ010000036.1 coordinate 2,492, forward strand.
CATAAATTACGCTCCCTTTGGAACTCGTGCCCATATGATTAGAAAGACAGCGGCAACCAACACAGCTGCGCCCTGCGCCAGAAAAACCAGGTTCCAGCCTTGCATATCCAACAATAAGCCGACGAGGCCGCCACTCAGTCCACCGCCGATGTTGAACGATAGATCGAGCAGACCGGCAGTGCTGGAGGCCTCGGCATGGGCGCTGAGGGCAAGCGGCATGGTCGTGAGGAGGACGCTAGTTGCACCGTAAGCCATGCCCCCGATCAAAACCAAAACCAGTATGCCGCCGATCAACCCGCCGGGCACAAACGGATATAGAGCCAGCAGCACAGCCAATGCCACCAATGCGAGGGTCAGGCCAATGGCTTCACGCCCAGCCAGTAGCGGCCTATCCACCAGCCGATAATGAGCGTGCCGATGATGCCGGAGAACGGGACGAGGGTCGAGACGGCCGCCGCGGCGCCGATACTCAGATGACGAGCTTCAACGTAGTAGGTCGGCAGCCAGACGACGAGTGATACAAATGTAAATCCGAAGAAAATGCTGGCGGCCACCAACTGCCCATAGCGGCGAAGGCTGGTAAAGAGTTCATGGATCAAACTTAACCATTTGAACGGCGCCGCTTGGGCCACGCCGGGATTGAGCGCGAGGCGGCCGTCAGAGTCGGGAGTGTCACGGGCGAAGAGAGACCAGCCCAAAGCGACCAACGTCATGAGGCTGGCCGGGATCCAAAACGCAGTTCGCCAGCCAAAGTTGGCGATCAGCCAGCCAGTGAATAACCAGGTCAATGCGTTGCCGGCGACAAAGCACGAGCCAAATACGCCCGACACTTTAGCCCGTTGCGCGGGCGTCAGCCAATTGGCCAGCGTGCGCAAGACCGGCCCCCAGCCAGTCGCCTGAAAATAACCGTTGATCGCCCAGACGCCGATCATGAGCGGCAAAAATGAGAGTGAGCCGAAGGCAATATTCAGGGCGGCCGAAGCCAACATGCCGACCAACACCAATCGGCGCGGGCTTACCCGGTCGCCCAGCCGTCCGTTGACGATTTGGCCGATGGCATAAGCCCAGAAGAAGCCGGTGGTGATCAGCCCAATCTGGCCTTTGGTGAAATGCAAATCGCTTTGCAGGTCGGACAGGGCAGTGGAGATATTGACCCGGCCCAGGTAGTAAGCCGCATAGGTTATCCAGGCAGTAGTGACAATGCGGCGCTGCCATGAGCTAAGAGCAGTGGCTGCTGCTAAAGTCGTCATCATTCGTGAAGTTCTAACATCGTCCCGTCCCACGCCCGGAGAGTCAGGTCAAACGTCAGAGCGCCAGAGTCGGCATGGGCTGTCATGATGTGGCCGCTAAACAAGTCGCGAACGGTTCTCTGCGCTGTCAGGCCAGGCAAGCGGGCGGCGAAGGAAATCTCATTCGGACTGTTGTTGACGGCAACGAACATATGGGAGTCGCCAGAGACCAGCAAATGGGGGGCGACACCCAGTGCCAGGGCGTCTGGGTCGCCGCCGGCAAGTTCAACGATGGGCTTGATGCCGGCAGTATTCATGAATTGCCGGAACACCGACCGTACAGCGCCTGCGCGTTTCGGCAATACGACAGTTGCTGCGTCGAGATGAGTGGCAATGTAAATGGCTCGGCCTCTACCGAACTGGCAGCTGACCATGGCCGGGCTGCCATCGGCGAAAGTTGCTAACACTTCTGCGCCGTGAGAAACGACGAGGTTCTGCTTATGCCAGTAGCCGGGGAGCGTCTCGCCTGTATTCATCCGCAGTTCAATTCTGTCCTGCCGCTCGATGGACGTTTCCATTACACCGAATACTTCGGCTAACCCTGCGCCCGGCCGATCATTCCACGACCAGCCTTTATCGTCGAGCATCGCACATTTGGCAAAGGCAATCAGAGTCCTGCCTCGCTCCACAAACTCCCGCAACCGCTGCCCGGTGTCTGCCGTAATCAACATCGCGAACGGCAGACAGATGACATCGTACGGTATGTCAGCCGCGAGGCCGGCAGGCGAGACGAAATCTACCCGGTAACCCTGGCTCCAGAACGCCTGATAGCAGCCGCGCACACACAGCACCATGTGATCGTAAGCACCCATGCCCACTAACACAGTGTGATTGGCCGGATCATCAAGTATGGCAATCCGGGCGGCTAGGGGGCGGGCGTTCAATATGAGCGATTCATTGTCGGCAATCACTCGGTTCACTTCCGCTGCCGCGTGATACCGCTGGGTGGGCACGCCGTGAAAATCCACTAATGCTCCCCAGTGAAGCGGGATGCAATTCCATTCGCGATAACCTTGGTACAAAATCAACTTAGCGCCGTGCGCGATGAATTCCAAGTTGAAGCGTTTGACATCAAGCCCGTTGGTATTGTGATCCGGTCCGAGAGCCCAACCCAGCAACGGCCCGCTCTCGATCTCCGGCAACCAGAACTCCACCCCCGCCTGCCGGGCCTGTGAGGCCGCCGTGTCCAAATACATCGAGACATACTCTGGTTGCGTAAAGCAGCGGCGGTTAATCGTGGGGTAGATATCGTAGCCAATCGCATCGCCAACGCGGGCCAACCGCCAGCCATCCATGCCCATCAACATCTCTTGTCCCGACCAACAGAAGATATTGGTGTAAGTCGGATGCTTATTGTCTCTGGCTTTGATCAAGTTGTTTTGCCAGCGCAGGAACTCGGCGAGGGCGTCGTATTGGTAAGTGCGCCAATCGAGCCAATGGGTGACGCCGCCCCATTCGGTGGGCATGGATCGGGGGGGACTAACCAAATGCCAGTCGTAGTATTGATGATGGGTCGGGTCCCAGGCCCAGGCCTGGTTGAGGGCGCTGATGTTGCCGTATTTGGCTCGCAGCCACTTGCGGAAGCCGCGTGCGTGTTGTTCGCAGTAGCAGTAGTGGTCGATAGTAGGCTGGTTGTTGCGGGGCACGAGCGGGAAGCCCGGTTCGTTGTCGATCTGCCACGCCAGCAATGCGGGATGTTGGCCGTAGCGTTCCAGTAACAATGTGAGATAGCGTTCGACCTCAGCGCGATACCCAGCGTGTTCTTTGCAGGCCCAACCCCACATCGTGGCGGTTGGGTAAGGGACACTGTCGCGGGAGACGATCTGCAAATCTTGATACATTTCCGTTAGCCAGATTGGCGGATTGCAGGAACCCGTGCCTAAAATGATCTTCAGCCCATACTGGCCGGCCAATTCAAAGATGCGGTCGAGCCACGACCAATCGGGCTGGCCGCGCCTCATCTCGATGCGGTCCCACGTCGCCAGTAATTCGGCGGTGCGAATAACCTTAAGCCCGGCCTCAGCCATCCGCCTGACATCGCGCTCCCAGTCGCCCTCGGCGTGGTGGGGCGGATAGTAGCTGGAACCGGTGGCGAAGAACCCGAGAAGTGTTTGAGTCAATGCCTGCCTCCTGCAATCCAAGCCGTCTTGGCAGCCGTGTCGTCCGTTACAGCCGTTCGGCCAAGGCCAAGGCCGTCTCGTAAACCGATGCGTTAGCCCGATTGAGCGCCGCCAACTCTGCCGCCGATAACGGATCAAGAAAACTGCGACTTCGGGCAAGGTCGTCCCAGACCACGAGCATGGACACTGAAGGCATATGAAAGTAGCGGCTCACTGCAAATGTGGTGGCCGTCTCCATATCCACAGATAGGTATCCTGCGTTATGCCAATCTTCAATCATTTGCCCGTTTTGCGGAAAGAGCGCTGACCATGTGAGATGCGGGCCGGCGTGGGTGCGGTGCCCGCGCGCCAGCAAAAGCTCTTTAGCCCGCTCAACCCATTCGCTCGAAGCCGGGGCCAACTCCGGCGCGCCGTAAAGATAGGCAACCCCCTCGCGACAAACCGCCGTCTGCGGCAAGATGACATCGCCCGTCTGCAAATAAGATTGCAAGCCGCCGCAGGTGCCAATTTGCACGGCGAGTTTTGCCCCGAGCAGCCCGAACAAGTGCACAATTTCAACTGTGCGGGGGGCGCCGTAGGCAACACAGAAGACTATCTTCTTGTCTTTCCACCGTCCCCAGAAGATATCGGGGAACTCCAGTTCACGCACCTCGGAAAGATAACTTAACCGCCACGTTGCGCGCTGCGCGCGCCACCACGAACCTTCCACAATGATGGCATCGGGGATGTCGGCTTCGGGTAGGTGCATAGCCGCCAACCATTCGGCGGCAGTGATTTCCATGATGGATTTATGCCGAGTCATCTCAAAATCAAAGAAAAGCCAGCAGACGCCGCGGGTTGAACGGCGGATAATAACTCGAACCCATCGGAAAGTAATCCGTCCGGATTCTCATACCGATGCTGAGCCTGTTTCAGTACCAGGTGACACCGACGCAACCATAGCTGGCGTAGCTCAAGCTGCATTGCGCTGCAATTTCGTGAGGAAGTCTCGGTAGATACCGTCGCGGTCAACACCGTATGCCTCGCGCATCACGTGGCGGTCTGCATCGCCTTGTCGCCAGTGTTTGTCGTCGGTTAGGATAGGGGTGGGCATCAGTTCGGAAGGCGCCCAGCGAGGGTTCAACAACCAAGCGATGTTGATCAAGTCCCACATAATCCACGACCGGCCGAAGTAATCTGCCGCGCTGCGATAAGCGTGCAAGGGGTTGTTCGTATACAACCAGTAGAGGTAATCGCCAATGGCGCCCTTGCCGCGCACCCACATCTCCATTTCCGGCTGCGATATTCGCAATTGCGCGCCAACCTGGTAACCGGGGAGGTAAACGACCGGAACCCCACTATCGAACAATAGTTGAGAGCCTAACAGGTCTTGCTCGAGGTTTAGCGAGTGGGTAGGTCGCGTGGAGACGGAGGGGTAGCTGGAAGTCCATACCACGACGATATTGCGAATGATGTCCGGATCCAACAGCATGGCTGAGACCACATTCGTAATTGCCCCAATGGCGACAACGTACAAAGGTTTATCCGCGGTCTGGCGGGCGCGGGCAATCAGATGCCGGGCGGCTGGGCTGGGCACTGGTTCGGTCACCGAGGACAGAAACCGGTCTGAGCCGCGAAAGACAAGACTGTCCGGAATCTTGCCCAGTTTGTCGAAGATCGTCAGGATTTCCTCGTAACTCCGCTCCATGCCGACGCCAGGCGGGTCATAATGAACATCTTTGGGGTGCACGCCCGCGCTTGCCAACCGGTCGAGCCGCGTTGCATATTCCTCTAACAGCGCTGCGTCCTCAACTTGCGGTTGCAAGCCTGAGCCCCTGATCTTATACGCGCGCAACAACCCCTCGTGATACAAGCCAAATGAAAAGGGCGCGGCATAAACACCTTCAAGCTGGATAATATCGGCAGACAACAACGCCCAGGTGAGGGCGAACTGATCATCAATCTCGTTCTTGGCGTCGGTGTCAATTACGACCCGCACCGGGCCTTCTGGCGGGGCGAGCATCTCCCTCCGCTTTTCATCCGAGATTGTTGGAAAAGCCTTCATGACCGCCGTATAAGCTGGCGTAGTGCGACTCTCTTTCGAATCTTTCATAGCATCTCCTCGTCAGGCGTCGTAATGGATATGCCACTCTTCGGACCATGCCGTTTCTTGGGGATAATAATCTATCCAGGTGCGGGCATGAGTCTGGGCGATGTGTGTCAAACGTTGCATGCACGGGATGGCAACTTGTTGCAAGAACTGCGATCGTGCCTCTCCACCGAGGGTGACGGCCTCTTGCCAGATGGCTCGCCCAGCCACGTAACCTGAGGCCCCCGCCTGGCAAGCGATCGACAACTGTCGAGCGAAAGTCTCGAAATCAACGCCTGCGCTTAACAATACCCACGGCGTCGGGGTGGCCGCCGATAGCTCCCTGCACGCAGACGCCCAAACCGATTCTTCTTTCTCCTGCTGCACATCCACCGGGAACTCCAACTTCAACACGTCAACACCGCACTGGCCAATGCGCCGCGCCGACTCAATCACCAGTCGCCGCTTGTCGGCAGTCCGGTGGCTGTAGACGATTGGTTCGGCAAAAAGTGGCAGGTCATAGCGCTGGCAATCGGCCACTACAGCGCGCACAAAGTCGTCCTGGGTGTCCGCGTCATCCGGGTTGTAATGGAAAAAGAGTTTGACTGCGGAGGCGCCGAGGCGTTTGATTTTGGCTACACTCCAATGCGCCAGTAACTGCCCCTGTTGGCCGACAGTGGCATAATCCCCATCCTCAACTGCCACCAGCAAGCCGACGTTCCCGGGCAGTGCGCCGGTGGCGATAGCAGGGCCTAAGCCATAAACCGCGTCCAGCAGCACTGCGCTGGCATAGGGCGCTAACGCTTTAATCACTGCCAATTTTGCCGTGACAGCTTCTTCGTGAGTAACGGTTTTCGGCGCGTCGGGCCGCATGGTTTGCAGAAACGACGCGCCATGATCGATAGCCAATATCGTGAAGACACTATCTGGGGAAGAGGCGCTTTGCAGGCCCCGGAGTTTTCCGAGTGAAAGGCTCATGAGATCAGATCAATGCCCCTACTGCATTCCATTCGGCCTGGGCTTTTTCGTAGTTTCGAGCGATGATCTCCGCCATTTGGACGGACAGCGCGCGCATGTCAGTCTCGGGGTTGCCGTCCACGACCGGTCGTATCCATTCAGCCGGGACAGCCTCCACGCCGTGAAACGCTCCGGCTAAGGCCCCGCCCACGCTCGCGTAACTGTCGTTATCGCGTCCGTACATCACACAGCCCATCACGGTCTGCCGGAAGTCGCCATCGGCGGCGACAAACATCGCCAAGGGCACGACCAGCGTGTGAATGGCTTCCGAAAAGAGATGGCCCCACTCCAGCACAGCATACAACGGCTTTTGAATTGCGAAGACGTCCTTCTCGCGCCGCACAATCTCCAGCGCCTGCCGGAGAAACTTCACGTTGGGATCATAGCGCCACTCAAGAGTGTTCCAGCGGGGACCTTCGCGCCGTTTAGCGAACCGGAGATGTGCATCGATAGCGGCGGCGATAACCCCATCAATCGTAGGATGAGGAGCCATAGCCGCAGCGACGGCCGCCGCCATCATAGCTGAAGATGTTTTGGCGTAACCATCTGTGATGAAGGCGAGATCAAATCCGGCCTGATAGGCGTCGTCGGGGCGGCAAGCCGCGAGCAATCCAATGGGCGAATTGCCCATGATCGCCCCATTCGTTGGCTCACCGCTGAAAATCACTTTGTCGCGGCCCCAAATGGCTTTGAGATAGTACTCTTCGACCAAGCCCTCGTACATTTCGTCGGGGGCATGATGATAAGCACGTGCCAGCACCTCACCAAAATCGCCGGGCCGGGGCATGCCGCCGGCTTGGATAATAGCCTGGCAAAGCAAATGCTTGATGCGGGTGTCGTCGGTGTAGGCGCCAATGCGGTCGCCCTCGCCGAAGTGGGCGTGGTAGCCGGGGCCGCGCCGATAGGGGACGTAGCGATCTAGATGGCCGCCGTACGTCTCTCGAATCCTTTCGGGCGTCCAACCTTCTACGGGGCCGCCCAAAGCATCGCCGATAGCGCCGCCCAACAGGCAGCCATAGACTTTTTTGAACAGCACAGTTTGTTCTAAAGAAGTCATGGTTTTTTGGGTGGCCTACGATTCGGTTGGCAGCAGCCAAATTCGCTTGTCAGGCAGATGAACGGATAAGGTGTCGCCCGGTTGGGCAGTGAAGTCAGCAGGGCCTTCAGCCCGCCAGGCTCGGCCATCGACGTTTAGCTGCAGTTGAGTGTGAGTGCCCATGTAGACGACCGCCGTCACCTTGGCGGTGATGCGGTTATTGTCCGGCCCTGCGCCGATGGCAACATCCTCCGGGCGCACGGTAAGCAACACCGGTCCGTCGGGCTGGGCGTCGCTACTCGTCACTCGTAAAGTGCCCAGGGCCGTCTCCACCTGGCTGCCACGCTTGATACCGCTCAGGAAGTTTTCGCTTCGATAGAAGCGGGCAATGGCGGCGTTCAGCGGGCGTTCGTAGAACACGCGAGGAGCATCGAACTGTTGTAACACACCGTCAAACATCAACGCCACCCGGTCGGCCAGCATCACCGCTTCCTCCTGGTCGTGAGTCACAAAAATAGAGGTGATCTTCAACTCTTGCTGGATACTGCGGATCAGCTCACGCATTTCGAGGCGCAGGTTGGCGTCGAGATTGGCCAACGGTTCGTCGAGCAGAAGCACGCGCGGGCGGATGATTAACCCCCGCGCCAGCGCCACGCGCTGTTGTTGCCCGCCGGAGAGCTCGTGCGCGCGGCGGTTCTCAAAACCGGGCAGATGCACCAATTCCAGCATCTCTGTGACTCGCGCTGCAATCTCGTTTTGGGGTAGACCGCGCATCCGCAGGCCAAAGCCCACGTTCTGGGCAATCGTCAGGGTGGGGAAGAGCAGGTGCTTCTGAAAAACCATCACCGCGCCGCGCTTCTCGGTGGGCACAGTCAACATGGACTTGCCATCAAACAGGATATCGCCGCCGCTCGGCAATAGCAACCCGACAATCATCCGGAGCGTGGTCGTTTTGCCGCAGCCCGACGGACCCAAAAACGCCACCATTTCGCCCGATTGGATTTCGAGGCTGAGGGCGTTGACGGCGGCCACATTGCCGAATCGGCGGGTGAGGTGTTGCAGGGTAACGGTGGTCATAGCCGGCCAAAGCCTCCCATGATGGACGACTCAGTGGCGAGCGAGCGCGAGATGAAGATAAGGACGGCGAGGGCCGGGGCGACGAATACCAAACTGATAGCGGCGGCGGCGGCGTGGTTGGCGCCGCCAATGAAGGGGAACAGCACCAGCGGCAGAGTGATGATCCGCCCCCCGCCGATGAGGAAGGTGGTGACGTACTGGCTCCACGAGATGAGGAAGGTGAACATCGTTGCCACCAGCAGGCCGGGGAGGATGCCTGGCAGGGTAACGTACCAGAACGTTTGCAGTGAGCTTGCGCCCAGGGTGCGCGCCGTGTCTTCCAGCGCCGTGCCGTAATTGGCAAACACACCGGACATCACCAAAATCATATATGGGATGCAGGGGATGAGATGGATGAGCATCACGCCGAGGAACGTCCCGGTGAGGCGATACCGGATGAACAAAATATGGATACCCATGATGACGACAATGCCGGGCACAATGATGGGCACCATTAACAGCCACTCGACTAAGCTTTTGCCCCGGAACTCGTACAGCGCGAGGGCGCGCGCGGCCGGCAGGCCGACGGCAATAGAGAACAGCGACGTGACCAGCGCGAGGTTCAGACTGTTGATGAGCCCCTCGCCCACCCGCGAAGATTTGGAGAAAACATACTCCCACGCTTGCGTGCCCCACACGCCGGGCAGAAGACTGGGGAAATACCAGCGAAACGTGAACGACCAAATGAGTTGTGGGATGAGGGGAGCCAGCACTGCGACAATAATGATGATGACTGCCAACCAACGCCAAGATTTATTCATGGGTCCAACTCCTTATGCGGTGACCGCATAGCGCGCCAGCCGCCGGTAGGCGACCAGCAAGATGATTGATATGACGGTCAGAATAATGCTGACGGCCATGGCCTCTGGCCGCAAATTGAGGTCGGGATCTCTGTAATTGTTAAAGGCCCAGACCGGCAGTGTGGTGGGAAAGCGCACGCCGAGCAACAACGGGATCTCATAACTGGCAAAGATGAAGGCAAAGACGATGATTGACGTTGACACGATGCCTGGCAGGATCAGCGGCATGAGGACAAACCAGAAGCGTTGCCAACGGCCTGCGCCGAGTGTCCGGGCCAGTTCCTCGAACTCCGGCCCCACGCTTTTGAGAACGGCCAGCACCACCAGCCCAATGAAAGGCACTTCTTTCCACAAATACGTCAGGATGATGGCGATCCCGGCCCGGTCAAACACCAGCACCGGAAAGTCGCTCGGCGAATTCAGCAGCCCAACTGTTGCCAGCAGGCGCGCAATCAGGCCGCTCTGAGTCACCAGCAGGACGATGCCATTGGCTGCTACCAAATGCGGGATGGGTAATGGCACCTGAAACATAAATGTGGAAAGCTGACTGCCTACAAAGGTCTCGCGCAGAATCAGCGCGAAGGCTACGGCCAGTACCGTCGAGAAAAGCGTGCTGAAGAACGCAATGCGGAATGTCACCCACAACGATTGCAGGAAGTTGTTGTCGGTGAGCACATCCACGTAGTGCCGAAGCGTGAAGTTATTCAGGCCGATGACGGGCATGTAACCCAGGCTTTGCCCGAGGCCCACCACTAAACCACCGACAAAAAGCAATGTCAGGATCAGCAAGGACGGCGCGAGCATCAGCGGCACACGCAGTTTTTCTATTAGGTGCAGGCGTTGCATCGCTTCTCCCTATTAGAGAGACCTTCGGGGTCTAGCAAGACCCCGAAGGTCTCACACACAATCTACTTCTCCAACACGTTCTTGATCCAGCCCTCTTCCATTGCCGTCACCCAGGCACCGTTGGGTTCGGGCAAGGCGTGAGCGGCCAGCACGTCAGCGGACAGAGTGGCCACGCCCAGTTCGTACGAGGCCAGCACGTCCTGATCATGTTGCCCCCACAGCCGGGGATCCGCCGTGATCAGCCAGCCCCAGCGATTCGGGTCGGCCATCGTCAACTGGAACTGCGGCGAAATCATGTAGTTCGCCACCACCATCGCGCCCGCCGGGTTGTTGGCGTTGAACGGGATAGCGACGTAGTTGTTGTTCGCCAGCGTCCCCGTGTCGAACACGAAGGTGCGGATAGTCTCCGGATAGATGCCCTTGGCGATGTTGAGAGAAGCGCCAGCCGGGCCATAGCCCATGTTGAAGGCGGTCTCTTTATTAGCCAGCAGGTCAGTCATGGCCGCCGCTTCGGGGTAGGTCTGGCCGCCGCGCCACAGGTCTGGCTCGATGTCGTTCAGGTAGGTCCACACCTTCGGCGCATACTTGTCGAAGGTGGCCTGATCAAAATCGCCGAGGAACGGATCGGGGCCGCCCGCCGCCCAGATGAATAGGTGGCGGATGAACACACTGCCGGTAAAGTCGGGGACGGCGGGATAGGTGAACTTGTCGGGGTTGGCGTGAATCCATTCCTGTAGGGCCTCAAAGGTTGTCGGCGGCGTATCGCCCACCTGCGCCGTGTCGTACTCCATCACGAACTGGGCGTGGCCCCACGGCGACTCGTAGCCCTCCACCGGAAAGCCGAAGTCGAAGGCCATCGCCGGGTCGTCCCAGTTCACGTACTTCGAGTTGGGCAGGAGATCGGTGAAGGGGCCATATACCAGACCAGCGGTTTTTAACGTCTTGAAGTTCTCGCCGTTGATCCAGATCATGTCAATACTGCCGCCGGTCTCCACTCCGGCCGCCTTTTCGTCCAACACCTTGTTCACGGCGTCCGCTGTGTCGTTGAGCGGCACGCGGATGAGAGTGATGCCGTACAGGTCGCGCATCGGCCCGCCGATGTCGGAATCCACGTTGCCGTTGATCGTGTCCGAGCCGCCCCACATATGCCAGTAGACGGTGGTGCCGCGCGCGGCCGCTAACACCTCATCCCAACTCGTGTAAACAGGTGGTGTCTCTGACACAGCCGTAGGCTGCGGGGCCGCTGTTACTGAAACCTCACGCGTCACTTCGACTTGAACAGGCGTGCCAGCCACAATCTGGGTCACGACGACGGTCTGCGGGGTGGGAGCTGCGCAGGCAGCCAGCAAGGTCAGCCCAACCAGCATTACAATGGCCATTCGGTGAAACTTTGTTGCGGATTTCATCTTTTCCTCCTTCTAACTGATCAACAACGGTCACAGAACACGATTGTGTCCCCCAACTGATATTTGCCTGATGTGTTCTTCGAAAACAGCCTCGCCTCCTTCCCGTCAATTATGGACCCGATCAACAGTTCACTCCGTCAAGCTGCGCGTAGTCGCGCAGAGGAACTCTCTTGATGGTGCTCATCTTCAACCACGCTGCTACCTCTAGCAATTCGTTCGTCACATCACCTTGCCCCACGGCGTAGTGATGTTCATGCCCACGCACTGTGAGGGTGTTGATTAGATCCCACAAATCAATCGGCTCCTGATTGAGTTCGAACTGCGTAAACCAGCCGCGGGTACCGTCAAAGCCTTTTACGTCGCGTTCCACAATTTGCGAGCGCAACACCAGTAGGGTCTTGGCGTTGTCACCAACGTAGGTCACCGTTGTTTCTTGCGCCCCAAACACCTGATCGCCGGCCACCCCATAGTGGGTGCCTTCCGGCGTCTTCCGGCCAAGCGTGGTGTGATTGACCCATTTGATACCGTCTTTATTGGCAAAGTGACGCGGACTAACACCACAATGCCACATCAGCAGCGTGCCGGCGTCGGGATCGAGGGCCGTCATGTCCAGCAAAGTCGAGGAGCCGTGCTTGCCACTGAGGTAGTTGAGCAGCAGCATACTCATGGCGCCGAGCACATCGCCTTCGCACGCGACAGCCATGCCGTCTTCTGACCCCAGCCAGCTGTAAGCCAGGCAGGGGGCCACCCCGTACATCGCCTGGAACTTGGGCCAGCACTCCACGGCCATGGCCGAGTAGCCGTTGCGTTCGGCGATGTCTTTCAGGGCCATGTACACGCGACTGCCTTTGAGCATGGCCGCATCGGCCACCCGTACTTCGGACGCGCCGGCCTTCATGGCGCCCGCCACCGCCATCGCTTGGTTGTCGTCATAGGTCTTCGCCAAAGCCACCACCTCGCCCAACTCGTGCGCGAACACCCGCGTGCCGAACCGGGCCTCCAACTGGCGCTCGTCGAAGATCATGTCGTAGAAGCCCGGTGACAACCCGCCGATCCAACCAACCTTGGCTTGCGCCATGTTCTTGATGGTCGTCAGCGCCCGGATGGTGATGCCGAGCCGTTTCTGAAAGCGCTCATCTTCCACGTGGCCGTAAAACCACTTGTAAGGGACATCGTAGTGTCGCAGATGGCGCTTCAAGATCGAAGCGTACTGGCTCATCGACACGACAGAGTGAATTTGGATGTCACCTTCCATTTTGGGGTCTGGGGTTGCCCACAGCCCCAGCCGCGGCGCCGCCTTCGACAGCGGCACCAACTGCTCGCCCATACTGCAGGCAGCGTTTTCCAGCATAAGAAAATCAATCTTCTTGTCAATGAGCTCCCGTGTAGCTTGCTCGGCCTGTTCGCCATTCAGCAGGCCATGGCGGATCGGCACCAGTTCGAAGCTCCACCGTTGTGCTAGCGCTTCCAAGCCATTGATAGCGCGTTCGTACTGGTTGTGTTCTTCGGCGAAGTAAGGAGCGATAGCGACCCCGGCGTAGCCAACTTTTAGCTTCTCCATCAAACTTCTCCTTTCAGTCCCTCCGCCAACGCGGAGAGCATAATACTCATCGAGGTTGCCCCGGCATCTTGATAGCCCAACGATCGCTCTCCCAGAAATTTGGCCCGCCCAAACTTAGCGACCATGGCTTTGGTCGATTCAGCTCCGAGCCGAGCGGCCTCGGCAATGTTTTCCACGGCCTCGGCCAGCGGTTGACTTTCGACAACCGCCGTTTGCGCAGCTACAACGGCTGGGGCCAGAGCGTCCACCATCGTTTTGTCGCCCCGGCTCGCCTTGCCGCGCCTTTGGACTTCGCTCAGGCCAGCGGCCGACATTGCCGCCAGATCACTCAATGTTGCCGATGGCCTCCCGGCAATGGCCCGCGCCATCCCCATGAAGAAAGCGCCAAACAAAATGCCCGACGCACCCCCCATGGTGTTTTGGATCGCCGACCCCGCGGTGTGGAGGGCGCTCTCCGGCGATGGATCACCTAACGCCGTCGTCTGTCGCGCCGCCTCGCCCAACGCTTTCGCCAGGCTCACGCCATGGTCGCCGTCGCCCACCGTCGAGTCGAGCGCCGACAAATAATCGCGCCGGGCCACCACCGCCTCTGCCATGGCGCGGATGAGCGCCACCCATTGCCGTCCATCAATTGTGTCCGTCATCCCACCGACTTGAACCACGCGCCGTTGGCCGGCGCGTCGTACAAAGCTTTCAACTGCTCGTCCACGCGGCACAGCGAGAGACCGAACCCCGCCATTTCCTGGGTGGTGGCGTACGCGCCCAACCAACTGCGATAAATTTTGATTCCGGTCTCCGCCAGCAATTGCGTTGCGCGGCGATACAAAATGGACAACTCCATGAACGTGAGACTGCCGCTGTTATTCAACAGCACGATGACTTCGTCGCCCGCGCGGAAGGGCAGATCGGCCAGGATGGGCGGCAACATGCGCTGGATGGTGTCATCGGCGCTGACGAGCCTGGCCCGCCCGGCCCCCGCCTCCCCGTGCACCCCCATGCCAATCTCCATTTCATCTTCGGGTAACTCAAACATCAGCTGACCTGTAATTGGATGAATACACGATGTCAGGGCCATTGAAAGCGACCGGGTGTTGTCGCGCACTTTTTCGGCCAGCGCTTTGCACGCACCCAAGTTACCGCTTGTCTCGGCAAACGCCCCAAGCATCTTCCACACAAAAAACAGCCCGGCCGTGCCCCGTCGTTCGGGCTCACGGCCTTTGGGGGCGGAGGAGATGTCGTCGTACAAGACGACCATATCCGCGTTACAAATGCCTTCAGCCCGAGCCAACTCAAGCGCGGCTTCCGCATTGATCAGATCGCCGGCGTGATGCGAGACGCATACCAACACTCCCGCACTGCTTTGGGTGGCCTTGATGCCTTGAACGATCCGATTGGGGCCGGGCGCTGTGAAAATCTCGCCCGGCACGTTCACGTCGAACAATCCCCGGCCGACCCAGCCGATCATGGCCGGCTCGTGCCCCGAACCGTTGCCGATCACCAATCCCACTTTGCCTTCAGCTTTCGGCGTCCGCCGCACAATCAGCCCTTCGTCCGTCAAACGCACTATGTCGGGGTAGGCCGCCGCAAAGCCTTCCAGCATTTCGGGCAAAATCATGTCGGGGCGGTTAATCAGCTTTTTGGCGCGAGGCGACATAGATTACCCGTTGTCCGGTTCAAAGGCCATGAGATGGATCGGGTGAGCGACAGGACCCTCGTAGTACACCACCTGAACCGGCAAACCAATATGAACCTCCGCAGGTGAACATCGCAACAAATGAGCAAAGAGC
Source organism: Chloroflexota bacterium (assembly GCA_016213135.1). Classification (GTDB taxonomy): domain Bacteria; phylum Chloroflexota; class Anaerolineae; order Anaerolineales; family VGOW01; genus VGOW01. The sequence continues at coordinate 17,538 of JACRBQ010000036.1, forward strand.
GTATCCGCCCCTTCCAGTCGCACATAGGCCAACACGTAGGGTGGCTGAATGTAGGGGACCATGGCTGACGGGTGGTGCAAAATCGAAAAACTCTCGACGCGACCGCGCCCACTCAACTCCACCCATTCGGTGATCGCCAGATGATCGGGACAGACGGGGCGGGGAGGGGCCCATACTTGTGAACATATCGGGCAGCGGGTTGCCAAGAACCGCTTGTTTTCCAATTCAACAAAGAATCGCGAATACTTGCCAAGGCTGTGCCGATAGGTCTGCGCCCATTGCAGTTCGATGATTTCAATCTCGCGGAAACTAGCCCAGGGATCGGGTTGGCGCCCTAATGGGTCAGCGGCGGTGAGTCGTATCAGCTTATTAGTGATGGTTGCCATCAGTCCCGCCGCTCAAAGATGTTGACTACGCAATGAGTGCCGGTGCCCGCGTGGGTGTCAGTCAGGCCGCGCCGGGCGTTCGGCACCTGGCGCCGCGGATCGGCCGCACCCCGCAATTGCAGCATAATTTCTATGGCCTGCGCGATCCCGGTCGCCCCGACCGGCGCGCCGCGCCCGAGCAGGCCGCCGGAGGTGTTCACGGGCAATTCGCCGCCCAGATCGAACACGCCGCTCTCGGCCGCCGGGCCGCCGTGCCCATATTCACAAAACCCCAAGTCCTCGTACGCTTGCAACTCGACGCCGCTGTACGAGTCGTAAAGTTCGGCCACATCAATTTGATGGAGCGGATCGGTGATGTTTGCCGTGGCATAAGCCTGTCGTGCCGCTTCGCGTTTGCCCCGAAAGTGAGTAAGACCGGGATACGGGTGTGGTCGATCACCAAGGCGCATCGTGTCGGTGCCGCAACCGGTGGCCGTGAAGTAAACGTTTGGCTGCCGGCCCCACCGGGTCGAATGGGCGGCGGCCCATTCAACAGTTGCCAGAATCATTGCCGCTGCGCCATCCGAGAGCAAACTACAATCGAGTAGCTTGTAGGGATCGGCGACGGGCGGAGAGGCCAACACCTCGTCCACCGTTAAATTCATTGGCTTCTGGGCGTGAGCGTTGTATTGAGCATTGCGCCGGTTCTTGACGGCGACCCGCGCAAATTGTCGCTCGGTTGTGCCGTAGCGGCTCATGTGGGCTCGCATCATGGCGGCATAGTAGGCTGTGTAGGTGCCACCTACCATCATTTCCCAATCGGCATCTGAAGAGAGGGCGAAAAATTGCTGAGCCGTTGCGGAGGTTACACTCTTGCCGTTCGTCTCACCGCCATAGACGATGATGGAATCGCACAAGCCGCTCTTGATATAAGCGAAGGCGGTGCGAAGGGCCAGCGCACCGGTGGCGCCGCCCCCCTCAACCCGGACGTTGGGCTTTGGCACCATCCCGATGTGATCATGCAAAATTGCGCCGAGGGTCATCTGGCGATTGAAGTGATCGCTTTCATAGCTGGTGAGGCCATGCTCGACATTGTGGAGGTCAACCCCCGCATCTTCCACGGCCGACATAACTGCCTCGACCACCAGATCGCGGACTGAAGCGTCGGCACGCTCGGCGGCGAACTTGGTGAGACCGCCCCCCACGACGACAACGTCTCGTTCAGACATGTTCCTCGAGCACTTTTAGCATCCTGGCCTTGGAAAGTTCGATGTGATCGCTCAGCGCTTTGATCAGCGCCCGGCCGTCGCGTCGTCCGAGCGCCTCCAGAATTGCGTCATGCTCCGACTCGGTATGCTTCGAGTCGGAGCGGGTGAATTTCTGCTTGACTCGGGCGATTCTCACGTGAACATCTATCTGCTCATAAATCTCGATGAGGCGCTTGTTTCGCGCCAATCCAACTAGCAAGTTATGAAACTGATGGTCAAGGTGTATGTATTTGTCGACGACGGATTGGTAATCGTTGTTCTCCAGCAAACGGCGCATCTCTTCCGCTAGGGCCTTAAGTTGCTGTAGGTCCTGGTCGGTAGCTTCGCGCACGGCCGCTTCAGCCGCGTAAAGTTCCAACGCTCGCCGGACATCGAAGTCCTCGGCTACGCTTTGCGCGTCAATGCTGATCACGAAGGTGCCCCGGCGAGGCCGAATCTCCACTAACCCCTCGACTTCCAGCCGATGTAATGCTTCTTTGAGAGGGGTGCGACTGATGCCTAGCTCCTTTTCAAGAGCCAGGAGGTCGAACCGAAAACCGGGCGGATAGTCGTGGCTGAGAATGCGCTTGCGCAACCAAGCGTAGACTGCCTCCCTCAGTTTAACTGGACTGAGCAATTGCGGAGCGTTCCCGTCGGTTGTCACAACAGCATCATTTGTCATAAGAGCGCAAACAGTGAAATCTAAAATGTGAAATTTCAGATGAATTCTAGTATATTTATCAGTGAGAGTCAATATTGTGAATTGCAGAACTTACATTCACAAGTGTGACAAATCAGTGTAGTCCGCAAAAGTGCCAGTTTCGCGACGGCGGCGCTGTGTCTCGCAAGGCCCGCCCGTTTTTGCAACTTGGAAACATCACGGTCCACTCGACGTTACAATCGGATCGATCAATGTCTGAAGATACTCAAACGACGGCGGGCCTGCCAGCGGCTGGTCGTTTACCAGAAACGACGGCGTGCCGCGAAAACCGCGCGCAATCGCGTCTTGCCGGTCCCGGTCTACGGCGGCTTTGTATTGGCCTGAGTCCAAACAGTTGTTGAACGTCGCCGTGTCGAGGCCTACTTCGGAGGCGTAAGATTTCAAATCGCCAACGCTCAGGGCCGGGGCGCGGTCGTAGAGCAAATCGTGGTACTCCCAAAATTTTTTCTGATCGTAAGCGCATTGGGCGGCTTCGGCGGCTTTGGGTGATTGCGGCGTGATGACGGCAAAATCGCGCCAGACGAAGCGAACCTGATCACCGTATTTCGCGCGAACTTGATCGAGAATGCCCGCGCGATGCCAGGCGCGGCAGGAAGGGCAACCGAAATCGCCGTATTCGACAATGGTGACTTTCGCCTTCGGCGAACCCAGCGACGGATCGTCCGCCAGCCGCGCTTCGGAAACAGGCACGGCTTTTGGGCGCGGCCACAAAGCAAACGCGCCGACCAGCGCCATTGCCAGGATACTGCCGCCGATCATCAACCAACGGTTGCGCCGGTGTGCCGCCTCGCGGCGGTCGCGCCGTGGTTGTTTGGTGTGTCGCGTTGGGCTTGTTTTTTCTTTCGTCATAATGATGCGTCTCCTCACGGTTGATAAATGCGCGTCTCCGGCTTGAAGGCCGCCCACGAAAACCAGAAGTGGTTGACCGCTACCACCGGCGTCAATTGCTTTCCGGCGAGCCGGCCGTTGAGCGCGTAACCCAACACATTCCACTTGCTCCCCGCCTCGTTGTCCACAATCTGCGAACCATTGAACGCGAAGGTGAGAGTCTGGCCGTCGAGTTCGCGCGCAAAAGCATTCGCCGCCCCCACGTCGCGGCCTCCCCCAACCGTACCGGTATCCAACGCCGACGCTGTGCCGGCGGCCCACATCACGACCACATCAATTCCGCCAACCGTGTCGTTGACAACATTCACTTTCTGCAACACCTCATAAGGATAGGCGACGGCCTCTCCGTTGAGGTCAATCGTCAGCACGCGCGCCACCGGCGGCAATGCCCCGGGCGTCTCGGGGCCCCGATAGAGAAACGGCGGATTGTTCACGTCGTCGTAACCGACGTAGGGATTGTTGCCGTAGGACCGGTTGAATCCTGTATCGCGTGACAGAACCTTTCCATCCGGATAATTCGTCTTGAAGTCGGCCCATGAAATGACGGAGGCCGGGCGGAAGGCCAGTTGCGCGCCGGTCAACTTGCCGGCGATGGCCTGGCCGATGGCCTGTTGCCACCACGTTTCCGTTTGACGGTCGTACATGATCAGGTTGCTGTAGCGCAATCGTCCGGTCGTGCCGAAGTCGAACACTTGCCCGTTGACCGTGCGCTCAAAGGCAATCGCCGTGTTGCACAGCGGGCAGAAGGTGATCACTACCGGCACATCGCCCACCGTGTCATTGACAATCTCGTGCCACATGAAAATTTGAATCGGGTAGGCTCGCGCATCCTCGCCGATCTGAAGGAATATCACCGGCTCGACGGGCTTGAGCCAGGCGTCCGCCTCCTCGACGGTCACGAACTTGGGATCGTCAACAGCCGGGATGCCGTCTTTGGGCGGCCCGCCGGAGAGGATTTCACCGTAGGAAACCGAGTGTTTGCTGAAATCTGTTTTGAACTCGAACGTTGCGCCGGGAGGCGGCGACTCGTCGGGCAACAGAGTCGGCGTGGCGTTCGGCAGAGATTCCTGCGCCGGAATCGGAGTCGGTCCCGGTGAGACTTCACGGGCGGGAGCTGTCGGCGGCGCGGCAGTAGCTCCGGCGCAGGCCGAAAGGATCAAACCGGCGGCGATCAGCGCTCTGTTCAACGATCTCATGGTGTCACCTCCTGATTCCAACGTTTCATCATCCCCAGACACGCGGCCAGCACGGCTATTCCCCAAACTTGCGCCGCGCGCAAGCCGCCCGCGATCACGAGGCTGTCTCCGCGAAACGCTTCCAGGAAAACTCGCGCCGCCGCCGATAAGGCAATGACCAGCAAAAAACTGAAACCGCCAAACGACGACCGGCCTCGCTGCCGCCACCAGACTCCCAGAACGCCCAGCGCCGCGATCAACTCGTACACTTGAGACGGATGGCGATATTCGTCCCACAGGTAAATACTCCACGGCAAACGCGCCGCCACGCCGAAGGCGTCGCCGCTGGACAGGTGGGCCAGCGCGACGGCAACGGCCATCACCGCGAAGGCCGGGGCCAGCGCGTCGAGGGTCGTGCGCAGCCGCAGTTTGCGGCGGGCGCCGTAGAGGACGGCGGCGGCCAGGCCGACGAGCATCCCTTCACTTGGCGCGAGCGTGGCCGCGTTGAGAGCGAACAGACTCAATGGATCGGCCGCATACGAACTCAGGTATCGTGCCGCATAGGCCAGCCGCGCTCCGATCAGCCCGACGATCAACCCGACGAAGGCCACGCGGTAGACCGCGTCGGCGTCCATTTGCAATCGCGCCGCTTCTTTTTCGGCCAGCGACAGGCCCACCCACATGCCGATCAATAAAGCCAGACCGGGGACTTGAATTGCCAGCGGGCCGATTTGCAGGATGGGAAACATCAGGGCGCCTCCTGCAACAGCGATTCGATCTGCGACTGCAGCACGGCCTCGCTCATCGGCCCGCCGACGACGACCGAGCGGATAATCCCTCTTCGGTCTACAAAAAACGTGCTGGGCAGGGCGCGCAACAGATAACGCCGGCTCACCGCGCCATCCTGATCGAACAGAATGGGGAACGTCAGCCCGTAGGTTCGTGCGAACCCCCGCGCATCCGCCTCGCTGTCTTGAAACGTGCCGTTGACCGCCAGCACTGCGAGACCGCGCTCACGATTGGCCGCGTACACTTTCTGGATCGCGGGCATCTCGGCGCGACACGGCCCGCACCAACTGGCCCATAGATTTACGATCACAACCTGGCCGCGATAAGCCGAAAGCGTCGCCGCCGCGCCGTCCAGCGTGTCGAGGGTGAAATCGGGCGCGGGGAAACCCTCGCGGGGACTCGGAATCCGCCCCGCGTCGGCAACCGACACCGGGACACGCGAGAACCACGTCCAGCCGGCCGCCAACAGCACGATCATTGAAGTGAAAGCCCGCCAGCGTCGAGCGTCTTCCATTAACCAACCCATTGGCCTCAGCCTCCTGCCCCGACTAGCCGCCGCCAGAATGTGACCACGCCTTCGTCAAGATACGTCTGCAAGTCGGACACGAAGGCATAGCGGGCGAACACTTGCAGGGAGCCGGTGAACAACAGCAGGCCGATCGCAATCAAAAAGACGCCGGCGACGGCGGACATGTAGCGCATGTACTTGCCGTAACGGCGCAACAGTTCCGAGGCGCGCCCGATCCCGGCGGCGGCCAGGAGAAACGGGATGCCCAGGCCGAGCGAATACGCGGAGAGCAGAACCACGCCACGCCCGATATTGTTCGCGCCTAACGCCAGGGTCAGCACCGCGCCGAGCACCGGGCCGACGCATGGCGACCAGCCGGCCGAAAAGAACACGCCCATGAGCGATGAGGAGAGATACCCCAGACGGCGATCCGGCATCTGCTGGCGACGGGTGTCGTACTCCAGGAAGGGTATGTGAATAACGCCCATCGTGTGCAGGCCGAAGAGGATCACGATGACGCCGCCGATTTTTGTGAGCAGCCCTCGCGCCTCAAACAGTGCCGTCCCCAGCGCGCTGGCCGCCGCGCCCAGCGCGACGAAGACGACGCTGAAGCCCAACACGAACGCCAGTCCGTGCGCCAGAGTGCCCCAGCGGTTCTCGACGATCATGCCGTCCGGGGTAATCGTTCGACTGCTGAGATATCCGACGTAGGCCGGCACGAGGGAGAGCACACAGGGCGACAGAAACGAGACGAAACCGGCGATGAAAGCCAGGCCGAGGCCGACACTATTTGGATCCACTTTGCTCCCTCCTGTTTGTGCAGGCTAGCCCTTGCCCAGCGCCAGCCGAGAAGCGGCAGGCAATCGCCGCAAGGCGCTCATCGCCCAAATGCCAGCCGCCGGGCCGAGAGCCAGAAAAGCAAACGCCCACTGCCATCCCACCCAGCGCTCAAGGGACGGGACAAGGCGGATGGTGACGAGTGTGAGCGCGCCGACTAACATCCCGATCCCAAAGCCACGATCTTCCTTCGTCCATGTCGCCATGATCTTCATGCCGACCGGGTACACGCCGGCAAGGAAGAGGCCGGTGAGAAAACGTAGCACGAGGGCCGGGCCCAGGTGGGAGTTTGATGGGTCATAAGCAATTAGAGCTTCTGTTCTACCAGCGTGGTCTCAATTTCTCTCAAGCGACGTTCGTGATGTTGGCGGCAGTCAGGGCAACGGGTTAGATGCCGCTGAGCGGCTCGCTTGATTGTTTGCAAGTCAATCCCGCTCGCCAGTTCGTCCGCCAGATATTCGATGATGGTAAAGCATTCATCACACGTCAGTTCGCGCGGGTTGTTAGACTCCGCAGCCAAAAGGATTTCCCACAGGGAACGGGGCAAGGAAGCCATAGGCGGTGTTCTTTCTGACCATCGTCTTTGTTCTCCAGACGCGCCGACCATGGGAAAACTTACGTTAGACGCTGATGAGATTCAGCCGCCTTGTGGCAAACGTAAATTATGCTATCCTCGCAGGCCATGGTCTCTCACCGCTTCCACAGCCTCCGCGCCCGACTCGTTCTGGCCTTTCTCGTCACCGTCCTTCTACCGCTCATCGGCACCGGGCTGTACGGCAACTGGACAACCAGCCGCACCCTGGAAGCGCAGGCGTTGGATGCCGCCCGCGCCGATCTCCGCCTGCGCGCCGAACAGATTGAAAATTATCTCAGCGGCGCGCGCGAAGACCTGCTCTTCCTCAGCCGGTTGGACTCACTGATTGCGCTCCTCGCCGCCTCGCCGCCTCCCTCACCCCTTTCTAGTCTCCAATCCGACTTCGTCGCCTTCGCCGCTACTCACCCCGGCATATTCCAGACACGCTACATTGACGCGACCGGCATGGAGGTCGTACGCGTGGACTCTGCCTCGGGCAATATCGAAATCGTCCCGGCCCACCGTTTGCAAAACAAAGCTGACCGCTATTACTTCTCGGTCACCCTGTCATTGGCAGCGGGCGAGGTGTACATCTCACCGGTAGATTTGAACCGCGAGTTCGGCCTTATCCCAACCCCGCACGTCCCCACCATCCGCTATGCCACGCCCGTGTTTCATCCTAATGGCTCACAGGCAGGCATCGTTGTCCTCAATTTGTATGCCGGGCCTTTTCTGCGCTTCGCCCGCGCCGACGGCGATTCGGATGCGTTGCTCGCACTGGTAGATGAATCCGGCTACTATCTTGCTCATCCCGATCCGGCGCGGTTGTGGGGCGGTCTGAGTGATTTGAACACCGGACTCGGCGCATCCGCCGATTACCCACAGGGCTGGCCGGAAATTGTGCGCCAACCCTCCGGCGTCTTTTCACCCCCGGCGGAGAACTGGCTGATGGCAATCTTCGATGAAGTCCTGCCCGTCGGGCTGTTCGCCGGAGAGAGTCAACAGGCGCGCCGGGTGCTGGTGCATGAAACCGTACAGCCTGACGGCGAGAGCGGCCCGCGCTGGATCCTCCTGCACGACGAGCCGCGTGTGAACCTGCTGGCCTCCGTCTGGGCGTTTCGTCTCACCGCCATCACCATCCTCACTGCCGCCGCCCTCGCCGCCCTGGTGATGGCCGTGGGTCTCGCGCGCAGCCTCACCGCGCCCATCCTCGCCCTCACCGACGATGTGCGCCGCTTCGGACAGGACAGACTGGCCCGACGTCCGTCACAGAACGCGCCAGCCAAGGCGCGGGACGAAATCGGCGAATTGACGGCGGCCTTCACCGAAATGTCGGCGGCGCTGAATCAACACCTCGAACAACTCTCCCTGCTCAACCGCGCCGGGCATCACATCACCGCCCGCCTCGAGCGCCCCGCCGTGCTGGAGGCCGCCGGCCGCGCCGCGACGACGCTCCTGCCGGCGGAGCATTGCGCCATTCAATTCGAGTCCGAGGGCGGCGCAATGATGAACCATGCCGCCGGCGACGCGCGCTGGGCCGCTCACCGCTCCGACCCGGCGCTGACGGCTCTCTTGAACGCGGCGCTTGCCGACGGCGAGTGGCGCACGGCGGCCTTGCCCGGCGGCGCGCTTATCCCCTCCGGCTACTTGTGCGCCGCGCCGCTGTGCGTGAGCGGGCGGCCCGGCCTCATTGAACTCTACGGGCCTGACCCGGCGCTGGCCGACTCAACCAGCGGCAACCTGCTGGCGGCTCTTAGCGTGCAAATCTCCATCGCCCTCGAAAACGCCGAACTCTACGAGCAGTTGGCCGAGCGCCGCGCCGAACTACAAACGCTTGTCGAACAACTCATCAACGCGCAAGAAGAGGAGCGCCGCCTCGTTGCTTACGACATTCACGACGGGCTGATTCAAATGCTCGTCGGCGCGCGTCTGCAACTCAACAATGCCATTGCCGACCACGAACGGGAACGCGGGCGAGCGGAGACGGCCCTGAGAAAAGGGTTCGACGAACTGGCCGCCGCCATCGCCGAGGCCCGCCGCGTCATCGAGGGCTTGCGCCCGGCCGCCCTCGACGACCTCGGCCTGGTGACTACCCTCCGCCAGTTCGCCGAAGACAATCAGGCCGACTGCGATTGCGAACTTGATTTCACGGCCAGCCCGCCCGACTTGCGCCTGCCGCCGCCGGTAGAAACCACCGCCTTCCGCATCGCGCAAGAAGCGATTACCAACGCCCGCAAGTACGCGGAAACCAGACGCCTGCAGGTGGCCCTCACCCTTGACGACGGCGCGCTCAAGATTGAAGTGCGCGACTGGGGGCGCGGCTTCGATTTTTCTGCCATTTCCGAAGGCCGGGGCGTGGGTCTGATTGGGATGCGCGAGCGCGCGCGTTTGCTCGGCGGCGAATGCCTCATCGAAAGCATACCCGGCGCGGGCACGACCGTGCGGGCCACGCTGCCGCTACCAACCACTGACCACTGATCACTATTCACTGATTACTGTTCACTTTTCACTGCCATGACCGACTCCATCACCGTCCTCATCGCCGACGATCACGGCGTGGTGCGCGAGGGCTTGCGCGCCATGCTGGAGCGCGAGGGCCTGCGCGTGGTGGGCGAAGCGCGCACCGGGCGCGAAGCCATCGCGCTGGCCGAATCGCTCTCACCCAAAGTTGTGCTGCTCGATATCCGCATGCCCGATCTCGACGGCCTGCAAGCTCTGGCCGCCATCAAAGCCGCGCGCCCGGAGACGAGCGTCATCATGCTCACCTCGCACGCCAATCCGGGTTACCTCGCCCGCGCCGTGGCGCACGGGGCCGCCGGCTTCCTCTCCAAAGAAGTTGACCCGGAACGAATCCCCGCCGCCGTGCGCGCCGCCGCCGCCGGCGACCACCTCCTCGACGCGGCGCTCCTGCGCGCTGCCCTCGCCTCCGCCGCCACTGAAACTCCCCTCACGCCCGAACCGGAGACGCTGGCCACTGACCGCCTCACCGGATCCGAAACGCGCGTCCTGCGCCTGCTGGCCGAAGGGCTGGACAACGAAATGATCGCCAGCGCCCTCAACCTGAGCGTCAACACCGTCAAGACCCACATCCGCCACATCTTCGAGAAGCTCAACGTCTCCGACCGGACGCAGGCCGCCTTGTGGGCGGTGAGGCACGGAGTAAATCGCTGAAACGCTGAAGGCGCTGAGGTCGCTGACTCAGCGCCTTCAGTGTTTCAGCGATTCACCCTCCCGGATGATGCTTTTCACCCCATAGCATGACGCGCGGGGCGCGCCTCTGACGCAAAATGAGAACAGGCTTAATCCTACTCTCATTGCTCGGAGGCCAGCCCTATGCGTCTCACATTCAATTGGACATTGCCTGCCCTGGCATTGGCCTTGCTCTTTCTTGGCCTGACGCTCGGTGGGCAAACCCCCGCCGCCCGCGGCGCGCCCCCACTGCAAGCCACGCCCGACCCGGCCACGACCGCCGCTTTCGCCAAAGCCGGCTGCGCCGGATGCCATACCCTCCCCGGCGTCCCCAACGCTGTCGGCCTCGTCGGCCCCAACCTCGCCAAGATTGGCGCGGAGGCCGCCGGCCGCAAAGCGGGGATGGGCGCGGAAGATTACGTCCGCGAATCGATTCTCGACCCGGCGGCCTTTCTCGCGCCGCAATGCCCCAACGGCCCCTGCCCGGCGGGCGTGATGCCGCCCAACTTCGGCGAGCGATTGAGCGAAGGCGATATTGACCTGATTGTGGCTTACTTGCTCACCCTCACCGGCGAGGCCGAAGTCCTCCCTGTTCCCACCTACGTCCTCACCCCCGTCGCCATCATCCGCCCGCCCGAAACGGCTGGCACGCCCTTCGCTGAACCGCCCAAGAAGTTCGACAACGACGCCGAAGTGTTGCTTGGCAAATATCTCTTCTTCGATGCACGCCTCTCGGCGGATGCTTCGCTCAGTTGCGCCTCGTGCCATCAGCCCGACAGGGCGTGGACGGACGGCAAAACATTGAGTGACGGCTACCCCGGCACGCTCTACTTCCGCAATACGCCCACGCTCTACAACATGGTCTACGCCCCCTATGCCTATTGGGACGGGCGGTTGGAGGGCGTGAACGACATGGGCACGGTCGTTCGCGACCACATCACCGAAGCGCACTTCTATCAGGCCGACGGGCGGCTCCTCGTCGAGCGGCTCAAGCAAGTGCCGGAATACGCGCAACTGTTCAACGACGCTTACGAGAAAGGACCAAGCTTCGGTCGGATGCTGAACGCGGTTTCGGCTTACGTGCTCTCGCTTAACTCCGGCGCGAGCGCGTATGACCGGTATCTGGCTGGAGACACCACGGCGCTGTCAGCGGACGCGCAGGCGGGCCTCGTCCTCTTCGAGGGCAAGGCCGGTTGCGCCGCCTGCCACTCCGGCCCGGCATTCTCCGACTACAACTTCTACGCCCTCGGCGCGCCGGAGAACCCGGACATCTTCAGCGACCCACTGCGGCACATCACCTTCCGCCGCTTCTTCCGCACCCTCGGCCTGCCCAACTATCGCAATACCTTTAAAGATGTGGGCCTGATGGCCCTCACCGAAGACGAGGCCGACCGGGGCGCGTTCCGCACCGCGCCCCTGCGCGAAGCGGCCTTCACCGCGCCCTACATGCACAACGGCATGTTCGCCACGCTCGAAAATGTGGTGCGCTTCTACAACACCGGCACGGCGGCCACACCGCCGCTCGACCTGAGCGACGCCGAAATCGCGCAGCTTGTCGCTTTCCTCGAAAGCCTGAGCAGTGAACAGCCACAAGTCGAAGCGCCGACTCTACCGGGCTACCAAATTCGTACGCTGGGAGAGAACCAATGACCACCTCACCAACCCCTCCCAAGACCCCGTGGGATCAACAGCCGATTACAAACCGTGACATCGCCTTCATGTTCGGCGGCGCGGTGGTGTTCGTCCTCATTATCTCCATCGGGATTTTGCTGTTCGCGCGCAACACAGCCAATCCGGCTCCCACAACCGTAGCCTTTGCCACGCCAGCGAGCACACCCGCGCCAGCCGCACCGAGCTATCCACCGCTGGCCGCGCTCCCACCCGCGCCCTTTCCGCTCGACAATCCGTATTCGGACGCGAAGGCAGAACTGGGCAAACTCCTGTACTTCGACCCGCGCATGTCGGGCGACGGCAGCACCTCGTGCAACAGTTGCCATCCGGCCAACGACGGCAGTTGGGCCATCGCCAGTCCCATCTCCTTTGGCTACCCCGGCACGACGCACTGGCGCAACTCGCAGACCATCATCAACGCCGCGTATTACACTAAACTGAACTGGGACGGCTCGGCCACCAGCATCGAGAAGCAGAACAACGGCGCGTGGACGGGCACGGTGGCCGGCAACCTCGACACGACAATGGCCGAAGAGCGGCTGGCCCAAATCCCCGAATACGCGCGGCTGTTCAAAGAAGTGTTCGGCACAGACTACCCGCTTTACGGCGACGCCCTCAAAGCGGTTGCCACCTTCCAGCGCACCATCGTCTCGCAGAATGTCCCGTTCGACGCCTACCTCAACGGCGATGCCAGCGCCATTACGGATGAAGCCAAACAGGGCTATGACCTGTTCACCGGCAAGGCCAACTGCATCGCCTGCCACAACGGGCCGCTGACGAGCGACAACTCATTCCACAACACCGGCGTGCCAACCGCCCCCGACTTCCAGACCAACCCCCTGCGGCAAATCACCGCTCGCTGGCAATACTGGAATCGCGGCGTGCCTGAAGATGAATACGCCACCATGAACGCCGACCTCGGCCTGTATTACATCACCTATCTGGAAAGCGACAAAGGCAAGTTCCGCACGCCCTCTCTGCGCGACACGTGCTATACCGCGCCCTACATGCACACCGGCGCATTTGCGACCCTGGAGGAGGTGGTGGCCTTCTACAACGCCGGCGGCGGCGACGACCCCAACAAAGACTCCTTGCTCCAGCCGCTCAACCTCACCGAACAAGAACAAGCCAATCTCGCGGCGTTCATGCAGAGCCTGTGCGGCGACAAGATTATTGTGGAAGCGCCGGAACTACCCGCCTACGAAGTCTGGCCCAGCGTGACATTTGGAGGTTCCCGATGACGACCAACGCTTGCGACCCTAAAGCGACCCTCACCCGCCGCCAGTTTCTCTTCCTCAGCGGCGCGGCGCTCGTCACTCTCGCCACGCCCAAATTCCTGCAAGGTGTGCCCGGCGCAGAAGCCTTGAGCCTGCAACAAGCCGGTTACCCACGCACAAAGGTCGGGCAACTCAGCGCCCTGAAAGCCGGCCAGCCTGTTGCGTTCCAATATCCCTTTGACCATCCCAACTGCGCGAACTTCATTTACAAGCTGGGCGTCCCGGCGGCGGGCGGCATCGGCCCGGCGCAGGATGTGGTGGCATTCAACAGCCTGTGCCCGCACCAGGGCGGCCCCTTGAGCGGACGGCTCAACACCGAGCATCAAGTCCTCGGCCCGTGCCCGTTACACCTCAGCACCTTCGACCTCACCCGGCACGGCATGGTCATCAGCGGCCACGCCACCGAGGGCCTGCCCCAAATCGTCCTCGAACTGAGCGGCGACGACATCTATGCGACCGGCGTGATGGGGCTGGTGTACGGCTTCCACAACAATCTGGCAGAGCCAAATGGCTAATCGCGTATCGCGTATTGCCTATCGCGTGTTGCCTTACGGCCATTTGCGATAAGCCATCAGCGATAAGCGAGATGCTGGAGAAACAACCATGACTCAATACACTCCTCAAGACAAAGTTCCCCTGCCCCCGGCAGATGCGAAGGTGTTCACCACCGCCTGCGATTACTGCATCGTGGCCTGCGGCTACAAAGCCTATGTGTGGCCCGAAGGCACAGAAGGCGGGCCGAAGGCAAATGAAAACGCGCTCGGCCTCAACTTCCCCACCGGCGTCCTCGGCGGCTGGGTCAGCCCCAACCAGCACAATATCGTCAGCGTGGACGGGCGACCGCATCACGCCGTCGTCGTTCCCGACTTTCAATCCACCGTCGTCAACAAAGGCGGCAACCACTCCATTCGCGGCGGCACGCTGGCCCTCAAGTGCTACAACGCCAACGGGCCGACGAAAGACCGATTGCAATATCCGCAGATTCGAGTCAACGGCAAGCTGACGCCCGTGGACTGGGACACCGCCCTCGAAGTGATGGCCGCCGTGAGCAAGCATGTGCTGGAGAAGTATGGCGAGTCGGCCTGGGCGATGAAGACGTACTCCTACGAATTTTGGGAGAACACCTACGCCATCACCAAGCTTGCCTTCGGCGCGATTGGCACGCCCGCATTCTCAGTGCACGACAAGCCCAGCATGGGCAGTGACACGGGCGGCGTGGACGACGCCGGCATCATCACCTTCAGCGCCTCGTATCAGGACTGGGCCGAGGCCGATGTGCTCTTCATCTCCGGCACCGACCCGTTCGAGACCAAGACCATCGTCTTCACGTCGTGGATCATGGGCGGGCCGAAACTGATTTACGCCCTGCCGCGCCGCACGGCGGGCGTGGCCTACGCCGAGGCCAACGGCGGCCTGTTCCTGCAAGTCACCCCCGGCACCGACACCCTCCTGCACCTCGCCATCAATCGCATTATTCTGGAGAACGGCTGGGAGGACAAAGAGTTCGTCGAAAAGTGGATCGCCAGTTCGTGGGACGTGGACGCAGGAATGGGGCGCGGCCCGCGCAACACGCCCTGGCAGTGGCGCACTACCTGGGGCCAGTTCAGCGCCGACTATGAAAGTTACAAGAAGTGGCTGTTGGAATACGAACCGGCCCAACTGGAGAACGCCGCCAAAGTCACCGGCGTGCCTACCGAAAAGATTCGCCAGGCCGCCGAGATGCTCACCGGCGCAGGTAGCTCACGTCCCAAAGCCTCCTTCGCCTTCGAGAAGGGCAACTACTGGAGCAACAACTACCTCAACACTGCCTCGTTTGCGGCGATGGGTTTGCTGTGCGGCGCGGGCAACCGCCCCGGCCAGGTCATCAGCCGCATGGGCGGCCACCAGCGCGGCTGGATGGGTGGGCCCGGCTACCCGATGGATAAGTCGCCGGAGAAATTGCCGGGCCGCCGCAAAATCCAACTCGACCTCGACCGCTGGACGGCGGCGGGCAACGTCCGCTTCGTGTGGGTCGTCGGCACCACCTGGACGGCGGCCATGGCCGCGAGTCAGGAACTCGCCAACTCGTTCCGCAAACTCACCGTCGAGAATCCGAATCAAATCAAGTCCACGAACAAGCAGGACATCATCAACGCCCTCATCGCCCGTGTGGACAGCGGCGGCATGGTGGTGGTGGACTCCGACATTTACCCGGTGGAGCCGATCAACACCGAATTCGCCGACATCGTTCTGCCCGCCGCCGCGTGGGGCGAGCACGACGCGACCCGCGCCAACGGCGAGCGCCGCCTGCGGCTCTACAGCAAATTCTACGACCCGCCCGGCGAAGCCAAGCCCGACTGGTGGGCCATTGCCAAGTTTGCGAAGAAGATGGGCTTTAGCGGCTGGGACTGGGAAAACGACAACGACGTGTTCGAGGAAGCCGCGCGCTTCAGCCGGGGCGGCGTGCTGGATTACTACGCGCTGGTGTGGTATGCGCGCAACAACGGCCTCAGAGGCCACGAAGTTCTGCGCGAACTTGGCACGCAGGGCATCCAGACTCCTATCCGCTGGGTGAACGGCAAGATGGAAGGCACCGCGCGCCTGCACGACTCGACTCTGCAACTCGACTCACCTCAAGGCCCCACCGTCCACGCCAAATGGCTGACGCACTTCGACTCGCATTCCGGCAAAGCGTTACTGCTGAAAAGCCCGTGGGAATTGTGGAGTGACTTTTACGAGCGCGTCACGCCCGACCCGGCCAAAGGCGAATTCTGGCTGAGCACCGGGCGCATCAACGAAATCTGGCAGTCGGCGTTTGACGACGTGCGCAAGCCGTACATCAAACAACGTTGGCCGGATACGTGGGTGGAGATTCACCCCGACGACGCGGCGCAGTACGGCATCGAGTCCGGCGATGTGGTGCGGATGTTCAGCGACGACATTCAGGTACAGACCGGCGGCTGGGTGCGGGTGAAAGGCTACAAGTTCACCGATTTGGTCAAAGCCGGACACATCCAGTCGGGCAAGGGCGAAGCTATTGCCGTCGCCATCGTCTCCGAGGACGTGCGGCCCGGGGCGCTGTTCACCAACTTTCTGCACCCGGCCAGCCCGGCCAACTCGCTCGTCCACCGCGTGCCCGATCCGTTCGCCAACGTCCACCGCTTCAAGCTGGGCAAGGCGCAGATCGAGAAGATCGGCGAGTCGCCGTACAAGAAATCGTTGGATGAAATGACGTTCAAGCCGCGCACCGTCACATTTACCGGATAACAGGCGGCAAAGATTGTCGCTTAAACCCGAAGGGTCTTGCTGGCACAAACCATGAAACCGCTCGCAGAACTGCTCGAAGCGTCCGCCGCCCTGCACCGCCATCTCTGCCCGCGCCAGGTGTTGGGGGCGCGGATGGGGATGCTGGCGGGTGAACTGCTCGGCCTCGACCTGCCGCAAACCGACACCCGGACCTTTGGCCCGAGTGCAGGTAAACGACTGTATGCCATTGTCGAAACCGACGGCTGTTTCACCGATGGCGTCTCGGCGGCGACCAACTGCTGGGTGGGACGGCGGACTATGCGCGTGGAAGACTACGGCAAAGTGGCGACGACGTTTGTGGACACGCAGACCGGACAAGCCATCCGCATCGTTCCCCAATCCGATGTACGCCTGCGCGCCCGCGATTACGCGCCGGAGGCGCGCAACAAATGGGAAACGATGTTGCTGGGCTATCAGCGGATACCCGCTGGCGAGTTGCTGTCGGCGTTGCCGGTGCAACTGAAAACGCCGATGGAGAAGATTGCCAGCCGGGCGGGAGTCAAGGCACTGTGCGAGATATGCGGCGAGGAAATTATGAACGAGCGCGAGGTTATTCGCGATGGGGCGATCCTGTGCCGGGCATGCGCCGGACATGCCTACTATGTCCTCATGGCGGAGGGTACGCTTCCGAATTCTGATTTATTGCAAGCCAACCAGGATATGATGGCGCTTCTGGTCGCCGCGTAGGTTGTTCTCTGGAGGTAGGTTGCCTTGTTCCTACCCAAACGCCGCTCGAAATTCCCGCACCGCCTTCGGCCCGTTGCGTTCCAGTCCTTTGTAAAACTTTGCCTGATCTTGAATACGGAAGTCGAGACGCTCGACAAGAAACGGAGCCAGGCGCTCGCCTGAGCGCCGCCGCTCAAGCACATTCAGGAAATACTCGATGGCGTTTTCGACGCTATGCACGTCTGTCCAGTCGGCCTTGTAAACTGGCACGCCGGATTGGGTGAAAATCCAACTCATGTTGGGCATGGAGCCGTAGGCGCGGTGGCATGCGCCGTCCAGCGCATCCACTAGAATTGGGCGCGTCACGCCGACGCCCAGCGTGTCACGCAGGTCACGGGCGTGTTTGAATTTTTGCGCCATTGAAGTCAGGTGCGGATAGTGCTCGCCGGGATGGGCTTCGTGCGTGTAGAGGAATATCGAGCCGACGCCGCGATCCGCATATCGTTCCGCCAGCGCATTCATGGATGGCGCCGCCATCCCGCAATACGGTCAGGTGAAACTGCCAAACTCGATGATGGTGTAGGCGTGCTGTGACCAAATGGCGCTGAGCTGCGTCTCGCGCTCGTTCAAATGCCACAGCGGAAAATCGGGCGCGGGTTTCCCCAGCGGCGGACTGGACTCAAAGCGTAGCCACGGCTCGAACTTGGCCGGGATGAATTCGTCGTAGTTGTAGCGCGCAAGCAAATCGGAATCGGTCATCATCACCTCAAGGGGCATAGAACTCTGAGTCGGGATAGAAATCCTTCCAAGCCCCATCGTAGGAACTCAAACTAGGGACGGGTTGCAGGGACTCGCCTTTGAGCGGCCCGGCGGTTGCCAATCCGCGCACCGGGTTCCATGTTGAACCCGTCTCTTCGTCAACCAACACATCTCCATCAGCGCGAAAAGAAAGCGTACGCCCGGCGGCCTGCCTCACGTAGGCATGGAACGACTCGCCTGAGACCCACAGGACGACAGGCGCATCGCCAAGCGCGTCATTGATTACCCCTGCCGTTTCGGCGCCCGTATAGTAATACGCTTTGGCCTGCCCGGCCAGCACCAGGCCAACAACGAAATCCCGGCTGAACTCCTGCCGTCTGCTTCCCAACCGGTCCACATCGTTGACCATTACCAGCGTGTCGGGATACTCTGCCTTCCAATTGGCCCAAGTCGTCAACTGCGAGGGGAGTAAATTGAGTTGCACCCCTTTGAGCGGCCCGATGATGGCCCGGCCCCAGGGCTGTGACCAGATCGAGCGCGTCTCATGGTCATACCAGGTCATGGCGTTCATAAACAGCGCCCCCCCATTCCCAAACGTGTTGGGCACGCCATCAATGCGCCGGTCGTGCACGAGACCGGTGTAGCAAATCGGTCACCAGGTGACGAGGATGGGAATGCCCGCCAGTTCGTCGTCCACCATTTCACGGAAGCGCAAGACGGTGACCGGATAGGCTTTGGCCTCGCCGTCGAGGGCGATGCCCATCACCAGCTCGTCGTCGAGCAGGGGTGCATCGGCTGCGCTGGCAAACTGCGGGTCGTAGACCGGCGGAATGCCGTCGAAGGGGATCAATTGTGGAAATGCGTATTCGTTCGTGTCGGTCACGCGAACATTTGTGGCGACGGGCGAGGCCGGTAATGGGGTCCCAACCGACACGGGGAACTCAGGCGTGGCCGCAGGAGTCGGCGCGGCGCAAGCCGAGAGCAGAATAACGAACACCAGAAGGAATTTTCGCTTCACCATTTAGCCTGCCATCTTATAGACGCGGCAACCCGCCAGATCCTTACGCCTGCCCTGGTAAGATTTCCGCCGCCCGGCGCGTCCACAGCATATGCGACTCATTCATCGCCTCCTTCTTCTGCGGTACAGCATTCCTGCCAGCTTCGTTCTGAACTCTGGCCCGGAGCCGAATGGCCTGATGATATCGGAGCCGGTGGCCGCCGACCTGCGCCGCATCATCAACGCGCTGAAAGCCGAGGCTTACGATACGGTACATGGCCGGGTGGACTATGCCCGCCTGCGCGCCAGCCCGACCTACGCCGAGTATTGCCGGTGCGCCCGACGCTTGCAATCCTTCGACCCCGTGACGCTCGGGAGCCGCGAAGAGCGCCTCGCCTTCTGGATCAATCTGTACAACGCCCTTATTGTGGATGCCGTGATTCAGTTTGAAGTGAAGCGTTCGGTCAACGAAGCGCCGGGGTTTTTCTGGCGGGCGGCTTACAATATCGGCGGTCAGCGGTACTGCGCGTTCGACATCGAATACGGCATCCTGCGCGCGAACGCGCCGCATCCGGCCATCCCCGGCGCGCACTTCGGCGCGAGTGATCCGCGCCGCCGCCACAGTCTTCAACGGCTCGATCCGCGCATTCACTTCGCGCTGGTGTGCGCGGCGCGCTCATGCCCACCCATCGCCGTGTACGACGCGACGCGGATTGACGATCAATTGGAAATAGCAGCGCGGACATTCATCAACAACGGCGGCGCAGAGATAGACCGCGCTTCCGGCGAAGTGAGGCTGTCGCAACTATTTCAATGGTACGCGCAGGATTTTGGGGCGAGGCCGTTTGGGTTTGGAGATAAGCGTCCACTATTGGAGTTTATCGCCGCTTATCTACCCGATGAGAGGGATCGCGAATACGTGTTGCAGGGCAAGCTTACTGTTCGGTTTCAACCTTACGATTGGTCGTTGAACGATTAGACGGCGCTGCCAGCAGACGCGGCCGATGTGGGCGCGCGCAAAACCCGCAACAGCGCCTCGAACTCCTCGCGGCAGTCGTGGCACATGTCCAGATGTTTCTGGACGAGCGGCATGAGCCGGGCGGTGTCCTCGCCGCGCAGAACGGCCTCGGCAAACTCGTCGAGCAGACGGTGAACATCGTCGCAAGTGTATTCCACCTCGTCCGTCATCTCGATCTGCCGGGCCATTTTGAGAACGGCCTCGGGCGCAAGCGGCATCGGCCGAGCGCGGTTGCCGGGCCGTATCCAACGTTTAATCGTCTCAAGCCAATGAAGCATACTCGCCGTCGCTTTCCATCCTATAGACGCGCTTGGGATTGCATTTCTTACCCGCGCTCGAAGGCGGCCAGTAGATCGCCTGCGGTCAGCCCTTCGCGGGCCAGCCGTCGTTTCAATCGCAGACGCGCATCGTGCAACAGTTTGTAGAGCGCGTTACGGTCCGTCCCCAACTGGTGAGCCGCTTCTGCCAACGGCATTCCTTTGAGTCCCACCGCCGTCATGGCTCGCAGTTGTTTGCCCGTGAGTTCTTCCATCATCATCTGTTGCACGCGCGCCAGCAAGTCGGCGCGCTCAATGACCGCCTCCGGCCCGGACGCGGTATCGGCCATCAGGCCGGACTCCCCGCCGTTCTCGGCGCTATCCAGCAAATGATCAAGCGACATATCCTTCCAGCGACGGCGGCGCAGTTCGGTGAGCGCCACGCGCACAGCGATTTTGTGCGCCCAAGTGGTGAACTGGCTGCGGCCCTCAAACGAGTCCAGATTCTTGAGCGCCCGCATCAGCGTTTCCTGCGTCACGTCTTCGGCCAGGGCAGTGAATTGCGGATTATCCGGCGAGAGCCAATCGCGCAGGGCGTACGGCAGGCCGTGCAAGATTTCCGCGCGGAGGTCAACCAGCGCCGCCTCGCGCCGCGCGCCGCCCGCGCGCAACTCCGACAGCCATTGTTCATTAGTGCGCTTCGTCATGCTCGCCTCATAAGCGGCATTATACCCGTTGGCACACTTAACTTTAGGAAAGACGCTGGTAAGGAATTGCCCGTTCGGCGCGTCTATAAAAATAGCCGGACACTTTTGCAACTCAATTTGGCATCAGAGAAAAAGCCGCTAAGAGGCAGGAGCGACGTTTCTGCCCGAATTTGACCAGACCCTATGATAGGCGCCCGCGCCTTTCACGGAGAATAACGAATGAACAATCCCAAGAAGCATGACGTTGCCATCATCGGCTCCGGCATGGGCGGCTCCACGCTGGCCGCGGTGCTGGCCCGGCACGGGCTGTCGGTGATTGTGTTCGAAGGCGGTACCCACCCGCGCTTCACCATCGGCGAGTCGATGATTCTCGAAACCTCGGAAGCGATGCGGGCGCTGGCCGAGTTCTACGATGTGCCGGAACTGGCCTACTACAGTTCGGAAAACTTCTACCCTTATATTGGCACCTCGCACGGCGTGAAGCGCCACTTTAGTTTTGTCCATCATACGGCTGGGCAAAAGGTGGCCGTGAACAAAAGCCTGCAAGCCGTCATCCCCAAACTACCGTACGGGCATGAGATTCACATTCAACGGCAGGATTCCGATTACTTCCTCACTTCCGTCGCCATCTCGTACGGCGCGACGGTATTGCAAAACACGCTCATTCAAGACATCAACGTTCATCCTGACGGCGTAGACGTGATCACCCACAAGGGCCAGACGCACCACGCCTCATACATCGTTGACGCGGGCGGGATGAAATCTTTGCTCGCCAACAAGTTCAACTGGCGGCATCGCGATTGCCTCTCGCACTCGCGCACCCTCTTCACCCACATGGTGGACGTGCCCTGTTTCAACAACGTTGGCCCGGCGCGGCAGGCATTCGGCCATCCCTACCCGCTCTCCGAGGGCACCCTGCACCATATCTTCAAGGGCGGCTGGCTGTGGATAATTCCGTTCAACAACCATCCCGGCGCCACCAACCCGCTGTGCAGTGTGGGCCTGCAACTCGACCCGCGCCTTTACCCGCAGCGCAACGACCTGACGCCCGAAGAGGAGTTCTACAACTTCATCCGGCAGTTCCCGGATATGGCGGCTCACCTGAAAGATGCGCGCCCGGTGCGTGACTGGATGAGGATTGACCGCCTGCAATACTCGGCCACGCACATCGTGGGCGACCGTTTTGCCCTGCTGGCCCATGCCGCCGGTTTCATTGACCCGCTATATTCGAAGGGTCTGTATGTCACTCATATCAGCATTTTCTTGATGGCCGACCTGTTGCTCAAAGCCAAACAGACCGGCGACTACTCGGCGCAAGCCTTTGCCCCGCTGGAGACGATGACGCTCAACTACATCAAAATGCACGACCGGCTGGTGGCGAGTTCCTTCAAAACCTGGAGCCACTACAAACTCTGGCAGGTCTATTCGGTGCTGTGGCTGTTGGGGGCGTATCTGGAGTATCTGCGCCTGATCACCAATCGCTACCGCTCTAAAACTCGCGCCGAGTACCTCGCCTTCCTGCGACCGCACCAATTGGTGGGGGGCGGCTTCGACCGTTTCTTTGAAATTCAAGAGAAGATTGATGCGCTCATGGACCGGGTCAACCCGGACGACGAAGCCGACGTGGATCGCACGGTGGCCGAGATTCGCGCTTGCTTTGACTCGTTCCCGTGGCTCCCCATCGTCTTCCGCGAACTCTTGCAAGGCAAGAACCATTTGCCCGACAACAAACTGCGCCTGAGCCTGCTCAAACCGGGTAATGGTTTCCTCGGTAATGGCGTTTATTACCAGCATTTCTTTGGTGGCGTGCCGCTGTTGGAATTAGGGCGGCGGGCGTTGGCCGACCAACTGCGCTACTCCCGACCGGCCATTGAGTGGCAACGGCGCACCCGCGCCCGCCTGGCGCAACAAACCCAAGTGACTCATGTTTGACGACCCACTGCGCCGGGCCAAAGACCGCTGGGGGGAACCCCTGGCCGTGCGGTTGGGACGTATTCCGCCCAACGCCGCCACTCTGACCGCTTTCGGGCTAGGGGTCATTGCTGTGACGCTCGCTGCCCAGGGCGCTTATCTCTGGGCGCTGGGCTTCTGGTCACTCAATCGCCTGATTGATGCTTTCGACGGCCTGCTGGCGCGGATGCAGAATCAACAAAGCGACTTCGGCGGCTACCTCGATATTTTGCTGGACTTTGCGATCTATGCGGCTCTGCCGATTGGACTGGTAGTGAGCGCTCCCTCAGAAACGCGATACTTCGCACTGGCATTCTTGTTGGGGGCCTTCTACGTCAACGGCGCGTCGTGGATGTATCTGGCCGCGATTTTTGAGAAGCGCAGCTCCCGGACAGCGCACTCCGCCACCGCGCCCCGGAACATGACTACCGTTATCATGCCGTCGGGCCTGGTTGGCGCAGTAGAAACGTTTATTGCTTATTGTGCATTCTTGTTGTGGCCGGAAGCGCTGGAATGGCTATATCTTGGCTTTGGGGCGATGGTGTTGTTGACAACTAGCCAGCGACTTGTCTGGGCTTGGCGCGCTTTACGTTAAAAGACTTCAAAAAGGATTTTTCCCATCATGCCAACCCTCAAAACCGGACAACCCGCTCCCCTTTTCACCTTGCAAACGATTGAAGGCGAGCAAATCTCGCTGAGCGACGTGGTGAAGAGCGGCAATCAGGCTCTGTTGGTCTTTTTGCGCCATCTTGGCTGACTGCCCTGCCGGGAACGTGCCGCACAGTTGTGCGCGCGCCAGAACGAATTCAAACAACTCAATACCCGCGCGCTGATTATCTCGTTTGGAACTCTACCCGCTCTTCAGGCGTGGATGCGCGACACATGCAATTCCTTCGATGTCCTGCTCGACCGCGAACGGAGTGTCTATCAAGCCTACCAACTCGACCGTTCGCGCTGGCGGTCGTGGAGTCCAAGAATGATTTGGACGTATGCCAAACTGCTGGCCGCCGGGCGCAAATGGATTCCCAAGGATGAGGGCGCCGACACCTCTCAACTGGGCGGCGATTTCATCATCGACTCGAATGGCATTCTGCGGCTGGCCTATCGCAGTGAGGACCCGGCTGACCGCCCACCAGTGAATGACTTGCTGGCTATCTTAAATCGCCTGCGCTGATCCGCCCGCGCTCAATCGTCGGCGGCAGACGCGCCCACACAGGGGAGCGGCCACAGCGCCTCAGCGGGCAGAGCCACTGCACCCGCTCCCCCGTCGGTGGGCCATACGGGGGGAAACAGCCAGTGCCCGCTGAACGCCCATACCCCAAACGGCAAAAGCGGCGCGAACACGCCCAGCAGAATGAGCGCCGGCGCAAGCCGGGCCGAAGGCGGTCCGCCCTTCATGCCACGCTCCTATGAGCGGCGCGCTCGCGCCACCATTGGAGAGCCAGATAACCGAGGAAGAATAAATCGAGCATATGCTCCAACGGCGCGACGATGCTTGCGTAGTAGCGCCGATCCCAATAACTAATGGGGCTTGGGAAGCGATAATCCCAATTGAGCGGGAAGAACACCAGTGGCCCGTCGTTGTGATGGGTGGCGATGTCCACTACCGAATGCAGTCCACATCCCAGCGCGAACCACAAGAGTGACCAACCCCACGCGTGCCCTCGACGACCCGCCAGATAGCCCACGCCGCCAAACAGTAGAAGCACCAGTGGCGCGTGAAATAAGTTGTAGCCGGCTTTCCAGAAAGGGTCATTGAAGTACAGCGCGTCGAACCACTCAAAGAAACGATAACCCGGTGGCAGGGGCGCTATGAAGCGATAGTACACGCCCGCGCCGAGGGTGAGGAATAGCAACGGCACATCCGGCAGGAACGAGCCGATGATGAAGGCGCGGCTGTGGACTGGCACCGACTTTTTGGTCAGCACCTTGTCGAGCATGGCGGTCATGAGGGCGTGCGAGTAGGTTTGCATGTTTAGAGGTTAGAGCCAAATAATGAGTGTTGGCAATGGCGCCTCCATCAAATACAAACGTGCGCGCCGGCTCCGGGTACTTGCCCTGAGCGATCAGACTGGAGGCTTCGGCAGGGTTCGGCCAGTCGGAGACTGGCGCCATTTCGAGTGAATGGGTTTATCGTTGCCATTCCAGCAACTTGATGAACAACTGCTTGACCGTCGGCGTAAGGCGGGTACGGTTGTAGGCATCGGCGATTTTCTTGAATCCTTCGGACTGCGTGGGGTACGGGTGAATCACTGTCGCCAGTTTCGCCAAACCGATATTGCCCGCCATCGCTACCGAGGCTTCGCTAATCATGTCTCCGGCGCGGCGGGCCACAATGGTCGCCCCCACGATCTTGTCGCTCCCTTTCTTGACCAGGACTTTGACAAAACCTTCGGTCTCGCTATCCGCGACCGCGCGGTCCAAATCCTTGAGATAGTGAACAAAGGGGGTGACGGCAATACCCTGTTGCCTGGCTTCGGCCTCGGTTAGCCCAACGTGCGCGAGTTCGGGGTCGGTATAGGTGCACCACGGCACGTTGAGGGCGCTGGCCCGGCGGCGGCCAAAGAAAAGGGCGTTTTGCACGGCGATACGAGCGGTGGCGTCGGCAGTGTGAGTGAACTGATATTTGTAGCCGACGTCGCCTGCCGCATAAATGCGCGGGTTGGTCGTCTGCAGGTGGTCGTCCACCGTTACGCCTTTTTTTGTATACGCGACACCCGCCTTTTCCAAATCCATCCCTTCCACATTCGGGGCGCGCCCGGCGGCAACGAGCACCGCATCGGTGGTGAGGGTGCGCCGCTGGCCGTTATCATCCAGGTGAATCACCACCTCGCCGTTCAACCGCTCAACCTGTGTCGGCTTCACGCCCAGTTCAAACTGCACGCCCTCGCTTTCCAACGCGCGCCGGATGACACTGGCCGCGTCGGCATCATCCCGAATGAGAATGCCTGGCGCGAGGTCCACCACCGTCACTCGACTGCCAAAGCTCTGAAAGGCTTGCGCCATCTCGCACCCAATCGGCCCGCCGCCGATGACTACCAACCGGCGCGGCAGTTCGGTGAGATTGAAGACGTTCTCGTTAGTGAGGAAGTCAAGCTCCGATAAGCCCGGGATGGGTGGCACAGCGGCCCGGGAACCGGTGGCGATAACGGCTTTGCTAAAGCGCAGGGTCTGTCCACCGACGGCCAGGGTGTCCGGGCCGGTGAAGCGCGCCTCCCCAAAAAACACGTCAGCGCCTAGCGAACGAAAGCGTTCCGCCGAGTCGGCCCGGCTCAGGTCGGCGCGCACCCGGCGCACGCGCTCCATCACTACGGCGAAGTCCACCTGCACGTCCGGCAGATGCACACCCATCTCGGCAAGGCGGCGAACCTCGCCCAGGAGATGCGCCGGGCGCAGTAATGTCTTTGAAGGCATACAGCCGGTGTTCAGGCAGTCGCCGCCCATGAAATGTTTTTCGATAACGGCGACCTTGCCGCCCAGTCCGGCGACACCCGCCGCACACACCAATCCCGCCGACCCCGCGCCAATGACAACCATGTTGTAGCGCCCGCCCGGTGCGGGGTTGCGCCAGCCGGGCGGTTGCGCGTTGGCTTTCCAGCGGGTGTTATGCGAGTCATTCGGCGGTTGAAGATTCATTGATAATAGTCTCCGAAATTGGTTTGGCTTCGCGGCGGCGGAAATAGCGCGAGAGCACGAGGCTGAGGACAAACATGAGCACGCCAACCCCGAGAGTTAGCGGATCAAGTTGCGGCGTGAAATCGGTAAGTTTGCCAGTGATGGAGGCCCCGAGCGCCACAAACGAGATCGTGCCGGGGATCGTGCCCAGTGCAGAGGCAAGCAAGAATGCCCGCCAGTCAATCTTTAGAAATCCACATAGATAACTAACAAGGTCGTAGGGCAGAAAGATAAACCGCATAGTCAACACAGTCTCGAAACTGCTTTGCCGCAGCCTCTCGGTGAAGCGATGAATCACCCCGGTGGAAGTCTCACTGCTGAAGACCCCCTGCCCAAAGTACCGCCCGACGACATACGACAGCATCGCCGAGTTGTTGCTGCCGATGACCGTATAAATGACGCCGAAAATCGGCCCGAAGAGGAACCCGCCAGCGACGGTCAGTGGAGTGCCGGGGAAAAACAGCAGTGGGCGGAGCGCGTAGACGACGATATATATGAGCGGGCCATAGGCGGTGCCCCGGATGGTATCGGCCAGCGTTTGCGCTGCGGCCAGCGGCGTCAGCGCATGGGCGCGCGCGTATAGCGTGTAACTGACGATGATCGCTAACCAAACGCCTGCGCTAACTATTTTTTGCCAGTGTTGACTGAACAAGGTGGTAAGAGCAAATTTTGGACGAGGGGTATCAGGTGTAGTCATAGCATCTTTTGTATGCGCCATAAAGTCACCGGAATGACTGGCAACATGCTATAGACGCTAGTTACCATGGAAATCTTACGGCAGGGGTTTAATATTCAATCTCTACTTTGGTAAGAAAGTTCGGTCTCGTGCCGTCTAAGTGAATAAGCCTCTATAGAACCAATGGTGCTGGTTTTAGCGAAAACAGGCTCGTAGCGTAGTCCCTTGTGCGCGCTCAACGCACACAAGGACTTAAGCGTGGTCGCCATCTGGCCGCAGGGCGCCGCCCAAAATTCCGGCGCAAATAGCACGGTTGATGGCGTCTTCGGGATTTTTTTGCGGTCTTGACCTTCCAGCGACTGGAAGGTGTAAAGTAAAGCCGGGAGCGATGAAGATGTTGATTCACGATTTGGCGAAGCAAACCGGTGTTCCGGCTAAAACCATCCGGTATTACGAGTCCATCAAGTTGTTGCCGCGCCCGGAACGGGCGGCGAACAATTACCGCCAATACGCGCCGGCCGAGGCCGAACGCTTGCGCTTCATCGCCAGCGCGCGCAGCTTGGGCTTCTCGCTCGATGACGTGGCCGAAATCCTCGCCGCGCGTGATAAGGGACTGGCCCCCTGCCAGCGCGTGCTCGATGCCGTTGATCGGCGACTGACGGACGTTGACCGGCGCATTGCCGATTTGCTGACTCTGCGCGACTCTCTCCGGCAACTGCGGAGCGAGGGGGCCATTCTCCCCCGCGATGACGTGCAGGGGGAGCATTGCGTGTGTTACTTGCTCAAAGCGTATCGCGATAGCGGGCACGTCGCTATTCAGAGAGGAGAGTTATTCGATGACTGATACTTGCGGTTGCCCGCCCGAAGCCGGAAGCGCGGTTTGCGAACTGCCGGCTCAGGGATTTCAGCGCGCGGCCCGCGCCGCCAATGCCTGCCCCGAGTGCGGCAAGACTGGCAAGCCCGTGCAAGGGCAAACCGTCAAAGCCCTTCTGTCTGTGAGCCTGCGCGAAATGCGCGACGCGGACTATTTGTTTTGCCGGACCCGGACTTGCCCCATCGTTTACTTTTCACCCGACGGTGAGCATACCTTCACGGTAGAACAAGTGCGAGAGCGTGTTTATCAAAAGGAGCCGGGTGCGGAAGAGGTGTTCGTCTGCTACTGCTTCCGGCATACGGTTGGCGATATTCGCGCCGCCTCGACGGAGACTCGCGCCGCAATCCTTGACGACATCAACACCGGCATCAACGCCGGGCAGTGCGCCTGTGATCTGCGAAACCCGCAAGGCTCATGTTGCTTGGGGAATGTGCGCGGGCTGGCTGCTGCGCAACAGCTTGAGCGCTTGGCGGTGGGAGTGGCACGCTAACGCGCGTTAGCATAAGTCCGGCGGCGCGTTTTTCCATTGTCATTGAAAGGAGGATTATTGCGCTTACAAAACATACGGTTTGGCAACTCAATGAATCACTCGTTAAGAATGTTCTAAGAATCTATCCGTAAATGTAGCCTAGCCTCTTGTGGGCGGCGGGGACAAGCCCCTATGCTACGGGTTTCTAAGGAGAAGACCTATGCCTACCACTCTACAAGAAGACAAAGTTCTCGACTGCTCCGGAATGCTTTGCCCCGTTCCGGTGATTAGTACATCCAAGGCGATCAAGGAAATGCAGGTCGGGCAGGTGTTGAAGATGATTTCCACCGATCCCGGCGCGCCTCCCGATATGGTGGCCTGGGCCCGGCAGACCGGCAACGAATTGCTGGACTCGCATCAAGAAGGCAAGGTTTACATTTTCTATTTCCGCCGTCTGAAGTAGCGTAGGGCTGATAGCAGATAGCTTATGGCCGATAGCTGATAGCGCGTTGCCATCTGCCACGCGAAGCGGCCATCTTCCACAGGAGATCCCCATGTCCAAATCCGATCCGAACGCTCCCCGTCGTTTGGCGCTCATCGCCAGCAAAGGCACCCTCGACTGGGCCTATCCGCCGCTCATCCTGGCCAGCGCGGGCGCTGCCATGGGCTGGGACGTTGCCATATTCCACACGTTCTACGGCTTGACGCTGTTGTTGAAAGACATCAAAGCCGAAGTGACGCCGCTGGGCAACCCGGCCATGCCGATGACCATGCCATTTGGGCCCGAGGCGTTCCAAAAGATTGACTGGCCGATCCCGACAGCGATGATGTCCACCCCGGGTTTCAATTTGATGGCCACCACCATGATGAAGAAGCTGTTCCATGACAAAGGGGTGGCCTCTGTGCCTGAGATGCGCGCCATGTGTGTGGAGGCGGGCGTGAACATGATCGCCTGCCAAATGACGATGGAAGTCTTCGGGTTCAACAAAGAAGATTTCATTCCGGAATGCACCGTCGGCGGGGCGGGCATGTTCCTGGACTACGCGGCTGACGCGGACATTCAACTCTTCGTCTAGCCAGCGCAATCCGGTTCAGGCGTGTGCCCAAACGCTTGCCAAACAAGTGTTGCTGGCCGCCGATCCAGCACGGCTGAAAGAAGCCCCAGTTCACTAGTGGCGAATCTTGCAGGCGATGGGGATCGCGACTCGTGAGGCTGTCGATCTCGCCTGGGTCGATCTGAGCATAGACGCTCTAGTCGGGTACGGCCCAACCGGCAATTCGCGCGGCGGAGCCGCTAAATGAATCTATCGAGCGCATGGCAGTGGTCGCCCGACCCTGGCGCTCGACGCACCGTCCGGCCTCGCCTGCCAACGTGTGCTCGATGCCGTTGATCGGCGACTGGCGGACGTTGATCGCCGCATTGCCGATTTGCTAGCCCTGCGCGATTCCCTTCGGCAACTGCAGAGCGAGGGAGCCATTCTCCCCCGCGATGACGTGCAGGGGGAGCATTGTGTGTGTTACTTGCTCAAAGCGTATCGCGACACCGGACAGGTCACTATTCAGGAAGGAGAATTTTTCGATGACTGAATTAGAACAACTTGAACTCGACGTGCGTGGGATGACCTGCGACTCGTGCGCTCTGCACGTCACCAAAGCGCTTAAGAGCGTGACGGGCGTGCAAGAGGCCGACGTCCCCGGCTGGCAATCCGGGCGGGCTACGGTCGTCGTCGGCGCGGACGTGGACGCCAAGACGCTCAGCACCGCCGTCCAGCAGGCCGGGTACACGGCCACCGTCAAAACGCGCAAGGCGGTTGGCAGCCCGACCCCGGAAAATGTGGGCGGTGGCAATCAGTTTGATCTGATGGTCATCGGCGGCGGCTCGGCCGGGTTTGCGGCGGCGATTAAGGGCGCGGAACTTGGCTTCAAAGTCGCGCTGGTCGAAGCGGGCGTCATCGGCGGCACATGCGTCAACATCGGCTGCGTGCCGTCCAAGACGCTCATCCGCTCGGTCGAGTTGTATCACCTCGCCGGACAACACCGCTTCCGGGGCGTGCATACCGCGCCGGGCCGGATTAACTGGCCGGAAGTGATCGCCCACAAAGATGAACTGGTCAATGAACTGCGACAAACCAAATACTCCGACGTGCTGGCGGCGTATCCTGAAATCACCCTCATCCAGGGCCGCGCCAGATTGACGGGTCAGAACGGCGTGGAGATTGATGGCAAAGCATACGCGCCCGGCAAAGTTGTCATCGCCACGGGCGCGAGGCCATGGGCGCCGCCCATCCCCGGTTTAGGCGACATGCCTTACCTCGACAGCACCTCTGCGCTTGATTTGAAGGAACTGCCCAAGTCTATGATTGTGCTTGGCGCGAACGCCGTCGGTCTGGAGTTGGCGCAGACGTACGCGCGCGCCGGAACCTACGTGACGGTGCTGGAAGTCCTGCCGCGCATCGCGCCGTTTGAAGACGAAGACATCAGCGCCGCGCTGGTCGGGTATCTCGAAGAAGAAGGCTTGCGGATTGTGTCCAACTTCAAGACGACGAAAGTGGAACGGCGCGATGGCCGCTATATTCTCTCCGGATCAAAGAATGAGGCCGAGGTAGTCTTTGAGGCCGAGCAGTTGCTCGTCGCCACGGGCCGCCGCCCGAACACGGCCGGCATGGGATTGGAAGAGGCCGGGGTGAGACTCGGCAAGCGCGGCGAGATTCTAGCCAACGATTCTCTGCAAACACACAACCCGTTTGTGTATGCGGCAGGCGACGTGACCGGGCGGGATATGTTCGTCTACGTAGCCGCGTACTCAGGGCAATTGGCCGTCGAGAACGCGCTGGCCGGCACCGGGCGGGTGTATGATGCCGCGTACATTCCGCGCATCACCTTCACCGACCCGCAGGTGGCTTCTGCCGGTTTGACTGAAGCGCAGGCGCGCGAACAGGGCTACGAAGTGCGCGTGAGCAACTTGCCGATGGTGCACGTGCCCCGCGCATTGGCCGCCCGCGATACACGCGGCCTGATCAAACTTATCCTCAACGCCGCCACCGACCAACTGCTAGGCGCGCACATCCTCGCGCCCGAAGCGGGCGAGATGATCCAGACGGCAGTGCTGGCAATTCGCTTTGGCATCACCGCGCCCCAACTGCGCGAGACGATGTTCCCCTATCTGACCAACGCCGAGGGGCTGAAACTGGCGACGCTGGCGTTTGACAAAGACGTGGCGAAACTGTCCTGCTGTGCGGGATAAGGAGTTGGTATCCATGATCAAAATCAAAGCCTATGTCGCGGGCGTCGTCGCGTTCATCGCCTGCCCCTGCCATCTGCCCCTCACCCTGCCGTTGCTGATCTCGCTCACGGCGGGCACGGCTTTCGGCGCGTGGCTGGCTCACAATACTGTCCGCGTCGGGGTCATCGCGACCGTTGCCTTCATCGGCGGGCTGGCGTTGGCCTTCAAATGGTTCGCGCAATCCGCCTGCCCGCCAACCCCCAACACAACACCGTCTTTATATACACGCAAGACCAAGCCAATGAAGTGAGAAAGAGATCTTCAGTTTTTCGACATTGGGTCGGGACAGATCAGCCGCGCGCCAACTGAAGTAGAATGAGGCACACTCATACAGATACAGGAGCCGGCCTTGACTACATCACCACAGTCCAACTTGCGACAAGCTGAGATCATCATGGCGCTCTCACTCGCCACCGATCTTGGCACTGGCCGCCCGATGGAATGGGCGATGCGTTCCGCCCTGCTCGGCGTGCGGTTGGGCGAAGCATTGGGTTGGGACGAAGCGGAATTGCGCGCTGCGTATTACTGCGCCCTGCTGATGTACATTGGTTGCACTTCGGAAATCGGGCTGGCTCTGCAACTGTTTGGCGACGACCCGCAGGCCGGCCTAGCCGCGGTGGACTTGATCAACAAGAGCGACCCGAGGCAGATGCTGACGTGGATGCTCAAGTATCTCGGCGCGGGCCAGCCGCTGACTGAGCGCCTGCGCGCGTTCGCCAACATCGGCCAGGCGATGACTACCTACAAACTCGGCCACTGTGAGGTGGCCCAGCGCCTGGCCGAGCGGTTGAGCCTTGAGCCGTCCATTCAGACGGCGCTGACACAGTTGGGTGAACAGTGGGACGGGCAAGGCGAGCCGCACAAGTTGAAAGGTGAGGAAATTGCGCGCCCGATGCGGGTGGCGTTGCTGGTGCGCGACATCGAAGCGCATCTGAACACGCACGGCGTTGAGGCGGCTGTGGCCGTGGCCCGCCAACGCTCCGGCAATATCCACGACCCGCACATCGTCAGCCGGTTTTGTGAGCAAGCGCCGCAGTTGTGCGCCACGTTGGCGCAAGATGCAGACTGGGACGCCTTGCTTGCCATTGAACCCCGGCCACGCCTTTACTCCACTGAAGAGTTTGACAATGCCACGCTGGTGATGGCCGACTTCATTGATTTGATCGCGCCCGCCTTCACCGGCCACTCACGCAACGTGGCGGCGTTGGCGGAAACGTCCGCCCGGCAATACGGCTTGCCGGAGTCCGACGCCAAGTCGCTGTGGCGCGCCGCGCTCCTGCACGACCTCGGCAAGATTGCCGTGCCAATGGGGTTGTGGTCAAAACCCCTGCCGTTGAGCCAGAGCGAATGGGAGCGGGTGCGCCTGCATCCTTACTACACCGAGCGCATTCTCGCCCGCCCGACGCAGTTGGCGCAACTGGGCGCGGTAGCGGCTCTGCATCACGAGAAGCTGGATGGTTCCGGCTACCACCGGCAGGTGCGGGCGGAGGGCCTCTCCCCCGCCGCGCGATTGCTGACCGCCGCTAATTTCTATCAGGCCCGCATCGAGCCGCGCCCGCACCGCGAACCACAGTTGCCGGATAGCATCGCGCAAGCCATGAGACAGGAAGTGCGCGCCGGGCGGCTGGATGGTGAGGCGGTGAACTGCGTCCTGCAGGCCGCCGGGCACCGCACTACTCCTGTGCGGCGCGAGCGCGTCGCCGGGTTGAGCGAGCGCGAGATTGAAGTCCTCCGTCTGCTGGCGCGGGGCTACACCAATCGCCAAATGGCGCAAACACTGGAGATTACGGAAAAGACGGCGGGCAACCACGTCGTGCATATCTACGAGAAAATCGGTTGTTCAACCCGGTCGGCGGCCACCCTGTTTGCCATGCAACATCACCTGCTCAGCGAGCCGGTCTGAAGGCCGATTGAAAAGAATGAGGTGAACCCCTCATGACAGGGGAGGTGAAATTTTCTATCATGGGGTCATAATCCAATTTACCCAAGGAGATGACTACCATGAAAGCGAATTCCACCACCCATCAAGCAGTGAAAGCGGCTCTGGATAATTGGGCCGACAGCTACGCCAAGCGCGACATCAAGCGCCTCTTGGCCTGCGTTGTCCCGGACCCAGATGTGCTCATGTACGGCACCGGCGCCGACGAGAAGCGCATCGGCCTGGCGGGCATTCAAACTCAGGTCGAACGCGACTGGGCCCAAACCGACGCGGCGACGTTCATTCTGCACGATCCGGCGATTTCAGCCGCCGGTTCGATCGCGTGGGCGTCGGCGGATGCCACCTTCAAGGTGGAAGCCGGCGGGCAGGCGATGGCTTTCCCAGCCCGGTTCACCGGCGTGTTTGAAAAGCGCGACGATCAGTGGCTCGTGGCGCAGGCGCACTTCTCACTGCCCGCGCCCGATCAGGAGCAGGGCAGTTCTGTGCCTACTGCCTGAGACGGTTGAGTAACAACCGCTGGTGAGACAAACTGTGCCGGTGAGGCTGGGGCTCATTCACCGGCACAGTCACTTACCCACCGGGTCAGAGCGTATTAGCGCAGTAACACTACAAACCAAGACAGTAGGCTTCGTGCAGATCATCCCTCACTCAGGCTCGTCAATTCGCCCAATCGCAAACAGAGCAGCCGCGCGGCCAGCACCATCTCCATCGGGTGGCCGAGGTCGGAGGCGAGCGAATGGATGGCCGGTTGAGCACCCCGGAGCGACCACACTCCCGGTCGCCGAGGCGTACGCGCTTGGCCGCCGCCTCACCGAATCGGTTTTTCGACATTGGGCCGGCCCGGGTCAACCGGCCTCTGGCTGAACTATGTGGGTTGCACTGGCGCTCGGCGCGGCATTACTGACATCGTTCAATCCCATCCTCTACAAGCGCATCCTGCAAGACGCCGAGCCGCTGGTGGTGGTCTGGGGTGTCACCCTGCTCGCTCTTCCCCTGCTCGGCTTGTTTACCCTCGCCCTCACGTCTGAGTATCCGCGCATTGACGGGCTCTTCGTGCTAAGCGTGTCCGGTGCGGCCGGGCTAAACGTCATGGCCCACCTCGCTTCGACAAAAGCCTTGAAACTCGCGGACGTTTCGCTGGTGACTCCCCTGCTGACTTTCAGTCCGGTTTTCACGTTGCTGATCTCGGCCGTCCTTTTTGGAGAAACACCTTCAGCGCGCGGCCTGCTGGGCGTGGGGTTGGTGTTAGTCGGCGCCTACTGGCTCAACCTTTCAAGCGCGGATCGGCTGGCCCCCCTGAAAGCGTTTGCTCTCAAGCCCGGCATCATGCTCATCCTGCTGGCCGGGTTGCTGTGGGCCGTCACGCCTCTACTGGAGAAAACAGCCATCCGCCACACGTCACCGGAGAGTCCGCGCTTCGCCGCGTTCGTGGCCACGGCGCTCCTCGCGATTATGCTGACTCCGGGTGTCGTTGCGCGCGGCAGAGCGGCCATTAGCAAACTATTTTTGCATCGTCGCGAATGGTGGTTGGCCGCGCTGATTGCCGGGAGCGCCCCCATCCTGGGCTATACCGCGTTCAGCCTCGGCTTCGTCGGCTACGTGACGACGCTCTTCAAACTGAGCACGATCCTGACGGTGTTATGGGGGTCTCTATTTCTCAAAGAGCGCAACCTGGCGCAACGCCTGCCCGGGTCGCTGATGATGGTGGTGGGCGCGGTCCTCATCGTCATGTGACGATGTGACAATGTGACATTCTTCCCCAAAAATATAGCCATAGAGCATATGCTCCCTATCCCAACTCACTATACAATTAATCTAGTCGCAATACTCCGGTTGGAGAGAAACAGTGGACTCATCCCGTTTTCGGTTCCTGCGCTGGGCAGGGGTGGTGGCCCCGGCGGCCTTCATCGCCCTGATCACTTATGTTGCTTACTTTCACCTGCCGGGCTTTGTTCCGGCCGAGATTGTCTTCACGCTGATCGTCGGCGTTACCACATTCGGCGCGTTCCTATTCTCCACCTTCATCTTCAGTCAAATCGAAAAACGCGAGCGAGAAATTCTGCGGCGCAGCCGCGAATTAGCCGCGCTGCACGCCGTCAGCGAGGTCGTCAGCGGTTCACTCGAACTTGATGAGATTCTCACCCGCTCGCTGGAAAAAGTTCTGGAGGTCACCGGCACCGAGGCCGCTGAGGTCTTCTTATTGGATGAGGCGGCCAAAGCCTTGATACTGGCCGTCCATCGCGGAGCTTTTCCGGAGGCCTTTCAAGAGGTCGCCCGTTTCCCGCTCGGCGAAGGGTTGCCCGGCAGGGTGGCGGCTTCCGGCCAGGCCGTGCTCCTGCACAACCTGACAAGCGACCCGCGCTTCATCCGGCAGAAGGTGAAGATGCTGGGTTTTCAATCCTACGCCTGCGTTCCGTTACGTGCCAAAGACCGGGTCGTCGGCGTAATGGACGTGGCCGATCGGCGCACCCGGCTGACAACTGACGATCTGCGCTTGCTCACCGCCATTGGCAACCAGGTCGGGATTGCAGTTGAGAGCGCGCAATTGTACGCGCGTGTTCAGCAAACTGCCAATTATCTCAACGCCCTCATCGAAAGTTCGGGCGACGCCATGATCACCGTCGATCTCGACGGCCGGATCACATCCTGGAACCGCGGGGCTGAAGAGATTTATGGCTGGTCGAAAGAAGAAGCGATCGGTCAGTTGATCCCGATGGTGCCTGCCGATCAGCAGGAGGCGGCGCTGGCGATGCTCACGCAGATGCGGACCGGCGAGACCTTCCGCAACCTTG
Source organism: Chloroflexota bacterium (assembly GCA_016213135.1). GTDB lineage: Bacteria > Chloroflexota > Anaerolineae > Anaerolineales > VGOW01 > VGOW01. Next base: position 54,126 of record JACRBQ010000036.1, read on the forward strand.
AAGTCGTCCGGCAGCGCAAAGATGGACAATCCCTGGAAGCGATCGTTACCGCTTCGCCGCTGCGCGACGCCGCGGGACAAATCGCCGGTTTCCTGGGTACCTCCAAGGACATCAGTGAACTGAAGCGCCTTCAGCGGGTGCTGTTGGCCCAGGGACAAAGCCTGGCCATTCTCGAAGAGCGCGAGCGCATCGGCATGGATTTGCACGACGGCGTGATCCAATCACTGTACTCGGTAGGGTTGCGGCTGGAGAGTTGTCTGGCCCTCGTTTCGTCTGCGCCGGAGGAGGTGACCCGGCGGCTGGAACGGGCGACGGATGATGTCACCAGCATCATCAAACAAATCCGTGACTACGTGTTTGATCTGCGCGCCCATCACTTGCACGGACGCCGCCTGACGGAAGGTCTCGACGAACTCGCTCTGGAATTGAGGACCAATACCATGATGCCGGTTGAAGTCATCGCCGACGATGCGGCGAGGGGCGCAAGCGAGCGGCTTTCCGAAGCGCAGGCCACGAACTTGTTTCTTGTTGCCCGTGAAGCCCTGACCAATATTCTTAAGCACGCCCGGGCGAGCGCGGCCGCAGTCCGGCTCTCAGCCAGCGACGGGATACTGTGCCTCACAGTGAAGGACGACGGCATTGGCTTCGACCCGGAGGTGGCACGCTTAGGTGAGGGTGACGGCCTGCGCAACATCGCCGAGCGGGCCAAACTGCTCGGCGCGCGTCTGAACGTCAACAGCCAACCCGGCTCCGGCACTGAGATCGGGCTGGAAATCCCACTGGTGGACAAGGCTCACCATGGATAAATCTCCATTGCGATTGATGTTGGTAGATGACCATGAGATTGTGCGCATGGGAATGCGGACCCTCCTCGAGGATCAGCCCGACCTCGTCATCCTCTGTGAGGCGGCCACGGCTACCGAGGCCATCGTGGAAGCGGATCATTGTCTGCCCGACTTGATTCTGATGGACGTGCGCCTGCCTGACGCCAGCGGCGTGGAAGCCTGCCGTGAAATTCGCGCCCGCCATCCTGACATCCGCGTCATCATGCTGACTTCGTATCCCGACGACAATGCCGTGATGGCGTCGATCATGGCCGGCGCTTCGGGCTACGTGCTCAAGCAAACGCGTGGCCGCGCTCTCATCGAAGCGATTCGCACGGTAGGCGCGGGCGGTTCACTGCTCGACCCGGCCATCACCGAAAAGGTGCTGGAGCGCCTGCGATCGGCGGCAGGTTCTCCCGACGATAAATTTGCTCAACTAACCGATCAAGAGCGCCGCCTCCTGACCTTGCTGGCTGAGGGCAAGACCAACGGGCAGATCGCCGAGGCGATACATCTCAGCCCGCACACTGTAAAAAACCATTTAAGCGATATTTTTAGAAAGTTGGGAGTCGCCCGGCGCGCGGAGGCCGCGGCCTACATTACGCGCCGCGCCGCGAATTCGGACAAGTAGGCATTTTTCCGGTGTGACGATCGGCAGGGGCCAAACGGCCTGCCCATAGCGGGCCGTTCGGCCTTTTTGATTCCCCCGACCGACACGGCATTTGCGGATGACCCACACTACCCCCTGACCCCGGCCGGGCGCATCATATCCACAGCCAACGTTGGCGCGGGAAACCGACCATGTCGCTTACATCCACTCTCCCTCCTATACGGTTGCTGATCACAGACCGCGATCCCGCTTCGCGGGAAGCTCTCCTGGGTCTGCTCCGTGCGGCGCCAGGCTTTGAATTTATCGGCATTGCCCCGCCCGAAGACGCCATCCGGCAAGCCGCGATCCGTCGGGTTAATGTTGTCTTGCTGGACATTATCAAACCGCACGAAGCGAGTGTGCAGGCTTGCCGGAGTCTGCGCGCACTATCGCCCGCGCCGATCGTCATCGCCTTCACCACTCTCGCCGACCTGGCTGAAGAAAAAGCTTTGCTCACTGCCGGGGCCGCCGGTTATCTGCTTAAGGAGGTCCGTCTCGAACAACTCATTCACGCCATCCGCCAGATCGTTGCCCGCGAGCGCTCGATTCTTGATCGCTCGCTCTGTGCGCGGCAACCCTGCATTTAACCGCGCAGTCAACAAACATTCAATGGAGGATTCAACGATGTCGAACATCAAGCGTTATTCAAAGCTTTTTTCTTTCGCCGCTGTGGTTCTGGCGTTGCTGCTTGCAAGTTGCGCCGCCCCAGTCGCTCCCACCGCTGCCCCTGCCGACACGGCGCAGCCGTCCAGCCCAACCCTTGCGCCCACGGCACAACCCCAACCGGCTTCCCCCCAAACAACCGGCGGAGGGGGCGCCCCTTCGGGCGTCAACTTGCTGTCTGAGGGGTGGGCGGAACACATGGGAATTATCGTGTCTGAGATGAAGCCTGCAACGGGTGCTCTGGTGCTCAACCCCAAGCCGGGCGATCTGTGGTTCTTCTCGAATTCCAGCACCGCCTGGGGCGCGACCAACACCAAGAACTCCGTGTGGGTCATTGACGCCAAAACCAAACAGACTGTCGCCGAGGTATCGCCCGCCGGCGGCGAAGGCAACAGCAGCCACGGTATCGCCGTTTCCGGTGACGGCCGGTTTATCTATCTGCCGGAACTAGGCAAGGATAATCGCATTGACGTGCTCGACGGCCGGACTTTGGAAGTGGTTCAGACCATTAAAACATTGGGCCGCCCGCACCATCAAAAACTGTGGCACGATCCGGTCACCAACAAAGACTACATCATTGGCGAGGATTTCAATTGGAACTGGACCGGCTCCGGCTTCTATGTCCTTGACCCGAGCCAAGATAATGCCATCGTCGGCGGGCTAAGCAACGGCGACTTCCAGGGCAACCCTTACGTCAGCACTGCGGCCCCGGATGGCTCCTTCATCGTGGTGACCGTACCCCCACCCAACCCGGCCTTCCGTGACAAGATGGACGGCTGGGTGGCCAAGATTGATCCGAAGACCTGGAAGATTGTCGGTATGGTTCCGATGGTAGACCCGTTGTATCCAGTGGTCACCCTCGATAGCAAGTATATCTATGTCACTTCGGGCGGTGAGGCCCGTGTCCACAAGATTAACGCGAAAACCATGATAGATGAGGGCGAAGTGCAGACGGGGCCTGGCCCGTGGGGCGCCGCCCTCTCTTATGACCAAAGCAAACTTTACACCGCTGACAAAGGCGAAGGCCCCGGTTATAACCAACAGGGCCGCACCAGCACCATCATTGACCTCCAAACCATGGGCGTGGTTGACGTCGCCATTATTGGCTTGACCACTGACCACGCGCTCCTCAGCCCGGACGGCAAGGAAATCTGGTACACCTCGAACGCCGAGCATGGCATCTACGTCCTGGACATTGCAACGAACGCGGTCTCGTTTATCAAGGATCCAGCCGATGGCGACATCCACGGCGGGGTTTGGGTCCAATATGCGGACGATGGCAAAGGCGGTGTGATCGGCGAAGTCGTCGCGGATTATGCGGGTTTACATGGCAGCGCCCTGGCGGCCCAGAAACAGTATGTGTCCGAGCCTGTCGTGGCCATCGCGCTGGGCCGCACCGGGTTTTTGCAGAAGTTCGTGAAAGTTGTGGCCGGACAAACCGTGCGACTCGTCATCAAAAACACGGCGGGCACCTCCGGCGGCACGATAAAGTTTGAGAGTCCGGATTTAGGCATCCCGTCTATTTCACTGGCGCCAGGTGAAAGCCAGGAAACGCACTGGACAGCGCCCTTGGAACTGGTCAACCTGTCGGCCAAGACCGACAAGACGCCGAACGGCACCTTGTCCATCGTTATGGTCGCGCAACCTCCGGCGCCCGCGGCCCCCGCGCCGGCACCGGCAGGAGCGCAAATTGTCGAGATTAACGCGTCGGCCTTCTCGTTCAACACTGGCGAGATCACCGTCAAGGCCGGCGAGCCGGTTCGCTTTATCATCACGAATGGCGATGACGAGAAACACAATCTGGTCGGAATCGGCGAGGGCGAGGGGCTGAACCTGCTCTCGCCCGATGTCAGCGCTGGCCAGCAGGTTACTTACGACTGGACGGCGCCAGCGACGCCGGGAACCTATAAAGTTGTGTGTGTTTACCACCCGCAGATGACGTTCGTGCTGGTGGTCAAGTAATCCTTCGAGCTCCAGACTGGCGGGGTCCCCCGGACCCCGCCAGCCGACGGCCCGGCCGGAAAGGAAAGGGAGACCATGAATCCAATAAGGATGTGGCCGCATTCAGCGGCGCGGTGGGGGTTGGCATTGATCCTGCTTTTGGCCGCGGGCCTTTTGGCGCTCGGCTGGCTCGCTATCGTCAAAATCGAAGGGCGGAACGCATTGGTAACAACCGCCGGCCTGCGCAGCGGTCAAGCCGCCGATCTCGCCACGAGCCTGACGCGTTCAGGGTACGCCGATGAGGGCCTAGAAGTGGAGGCCATTTTGGCAACTCCCGGTTTCTTCCGCCTCACAAACCGGACTCAAGAGGCGGCAGAACTGGGCGCCGATCGGTTCGTGGTGTTCGTCATCAACGAGAATGTGCATTACGGGTCGCTGCCCCATCATCTTGGTGTAATTCTACGCCTCGACGGAACAAATCTTCACGTGGCTTCTGAGGTCCGAGTGTTGACCGACGCCGTTCATCACCGCACGAGCGTCGTGATCTTCAACGACCTCCCGGCGGCGCTTTTGAACGACAGCCACACTCTCGAATTGCTGCTGCCGCAAAACAGCGGCGGCTCTCGAACTGTGCTCCAGTGGTACGCCCCAATTGATTACCCGGTGAGTGTTCAACAGCCGCGTGTGTTGAGCCTGGGGTTGTTGCTCACCCTGGCCGCCGGGTTGTTAGCCGCCATCTCACCCTGCTTGCTGCAGCTCACTGCCTTCTACCTGCCGACTCTGGCTGGTGTGAGCATGGGTGCGACTGATGGCCCTGCGGCTTCTCCAGATCAAAAGCGCGTTCTAATGACCGCTCTGCTCTTCATTTTAGGATTCACTATTCCCTACACGGCTGGCGGGGCGCTGATGGGTGGCATGGGGCAGGCGCTGGCCGCCAGCGGCCTGCTGACTCCAACCGGGCCAATCGCCACGGGCGCCGGCCTGGCCATCATCGTGATGGCAAGCGTCGTCGCCTACCGATCACGAGTGCCACTCGTCTGCAAGTTGCCGCTTCCGGCCGCCTTTCGGCGAAGCCGGCGCTTGCCGTTCGTTGAAACATTTGTCAGCGGTTTCGCCATTGCCACCGGCTGTCTGGCTTGCTTTGGTGGAGCCATCCTGGGAGTGCTGCTGGTTTACACGGGACTCCTGGGCTCGGCGACGTTGGGCGCGTTGGCGATGTTTGTTTTCTCCATGGGGCTGGCGATTCCATTCCTGCTGGCGGCCCTGAGCCTGTCGTGGGTGATGCCCCTGGCCGAGAAGCTCCAGCGGATGGCGCCAGCCATCGGTTTGCTAGCCAGCCTCCTGATGCTGTTCTTCGGAGTCGTCATGGCTACCGGCAACTTCCACGTGGTGAGCGGTTGGCTGTATCAGCACCTGCCGCTGGGCTGAGAGAGCGATAAGAAATGAAACTGCGACTTAGCGCGTCTGTCTTCATGATTGCCGCCGGTCTGATCCATCTGCTAATCGCGCCCCTGCATTGGGCGCACGCTCCGGCCCACGGCTTATTCTTTGCTCTGTCGGGCTTGGCCGAGGTTGCCTGGGGGATCGCCTTTTGGCGCAAGCCATCGCCGGTGATGAATCGCATCGGGGTGGTGATGGCGGGGGGGTTGATTACCCTATGGGTGATCACCCGGCTACTCCCGGCTCCCTTCGGCGATGAGCCCGGCGGGATAGAAATTATCGGTATCACCTCAAAACTAATGGAAGGTCTGGGACTCGCCGCGTTGGTCGGTCTATCAGTTTCAGGAGCAACCTCCAGAAAGGTGAAGATTTCAAAGTGGCTTGAGGTGGAAAAATTCACCGCCGCCAGTCTAATGGTCGGTGGACTCATCTATCAAATTGCCGTCGTAGCCGAGCCATTTTTCCCGGAGTTAGGCGAGTCATCTACGCCGACGGCGGCGGCCTCGGCGGTCAATCCAGTCAGCGAGGCGATCACCAACAGCCCTCCTGTTGAGAATACATCCGGCGAGATCAGCAGTAGTAATAGCACTCCCGACGATCTGCAGCTAGTGGTCGCCGGTTTTGCCAGTCCGTTTGTTAATGGGAGTGAGGTTCCGGTGGCTGGCGATCTGATGGCCCAACTAACCGTGACGCCGGGCGAGGAACGCTATGGCCGTAGCCTCGAACTATATCTATACCATCAAACTTCGTCCAAGCCTCTGACAGATGCGACGGTTAAGGGGGTCGCCAATATGCGTTTCATGGATCACGGAACTTTCTACCAGATGGCTTTGAATCTAGATAATGGTTATTACATCCTGCTACTTCCATTCCCAATGCCGGGCGAGTGGCATTTAGACCTGGAAATTTTAGCGCCCGATACGCCAGGCACGATCCAGCTCGACATCAATCTATTTGAATAAGGGCAATGGAGATGGTCAAACACAATGTCCAGGAATTGATCTTCGCCGCGCGCAGCGCCTATGTTGAGGCGCGCGACACTATGGCTGAATTGCGCGCCGGCAAAGGCGAGCGGGGGTTGGCCGAGATGACGGCGGAATGCGTCGCACACGTTAGGGGCGTGTCCGTAGCCCTGATGATTGAGTCAACGTGGGATGAAGAAGCCCTCCCCGCCTTGTCTCGGCTGCAACTGCTGCACATCATCCAAGAGGCGCTCACCAACGTTCGCAGGCATGCCGCCGCCAATCACGTCAGCGTTCATCTGATGGTCGAAACAGGTCATGCTCACATTCGCGTTGAAGATGATGGGTGCGGTTTCTGTTTGTCCCGCTTCTTACCTGAATTGCTCGATCCAGTTTACTACCCTCGCAGCGAATTTCATCGTGGACTATCTGCCATGCGCCGCCGCGCCCGCGCGGTCGGCGGAACGTTTCGGATCGAATCGTCGCCGGGCCGAGGCACACGTGTCATCGTGTGGATACCTATGAACCAAAGCGAGGCCGTTTGAACATCATAACGAATATCTTAACTCTCAACACGGCGATTGCTATTTTCGACGAGGTGCAGAGTCCGCTCTGCGCCTTTTTTTGTCCCTGCCGCCGGAAAAAAAGGAAGTAAGACTTTATGGCCTGACTGCGTCTATAAGGGTGACGGGGCATCCCAATTCAACATCAGTTTTCAAAACAAGGAGAAATGACAATGAACATTATCGGCGCAATTGTAGCAGGGCTGGCGGGCACACTCGTCATGAGCATGGTGATGATGATGGCTCCTATGATGGGTATGCCCAAGATGGACATCGTGGGCATGCTCGGCTCGATGTTTAACAAAGACGGCAACACCGGTCTCGGCTGGGTGATGCATCTGATGAACGGCGTGATCTTCGCCATCATCTACGCCGCGTTATGGGCCTTCGGGATCGGCTCGGCGACCTGGGTGAACGGCCTCGTCTTCGGCGCCGTCCACTGGTTGGCCGCCGGGCTGATGATGGGCGGCGTGCCTATGATGCACGCCGGAGTCAAGGCCGGAACGGTGAAAGCGCCCGGCTTGTACATGACCGCCGACGGCGGGATGATGTCGTTTGTCGGTGGGCTGATGGGGCACGCCGTTTACGGGCTGGTTGTCGCGCTGGTGTACGGGGCCTTCCCCCGCTAACCCACGCCCACGGCCAGCCTGTCTTGCCAGGCCGGGGTGTCCTCCCGCCCGGCCTGGCCTTCTCAAGAAAGGTGCGCTTCTCATGATTGAGAAGGTCTATTCAAAAGCCGGCCGCTCCTGCCGAGTGACCTTTGAACTTCCGCCTGAAGTAATATGCGAGACAGCCTGCCTCTGCGGCGAATTCAATGAACAGAAACAAGGTTTTCAATGAATTGGACAGCCTACTGGTTTATGTTTCCGGTTGCCCTCGGCATCGCCATCCTGGCCAATGCCACCGGCATCGAAGGGGCAACGTTCTTCTCGCCGGTCTTTATCCTGATTCTGCGGCTCGACCCGCGCATCGCCATCGGCACAGCGCTCATCACCGAAGTCTTCGGGTTTGGCTCAGGCGTATCGGCCTACGTGCGCCGGAAGTTGATTGATTACCGGCTCGCCGGCCAACTGCTTCTGGTAACCGTGCCGCTGGCGTTGGCCGGCGCGTACTTTGCCAGGCTGGCGCCGCCGGTCGTCCTCAAGTCTGTCTTTGGCGTCGGCCTGCTGATCATCGGCATCAACTTCCTGCGCGCGCCGTCGCCGCAAGCCGTCCGGGCGCTCGATCAATCGATCCGCGCCGACTTTCCACAGGGCAAGGCCGAACGGCGATTGCAAGCCGCCGACGGCCAGGAGTATAGTTACACCGTCTGCAATTCGACCGAGGGCGGGATCATCTGCGGCGTGGGCGGGCTATTTATGGGATTGATCGGCTCCGGGCAGGGCGAACTCAACGGATACTTTCTTTTGCGCCGTTGCCGGGTGCCGAGCAAAGTTGCCGTCGCCACCGGGGCCCTCGTCGTCGCCGCCACTGCGCTGGCGGCCTCGCTCGGCTATTTCATCACCTTCGTCCGCACCGGCGGCGACGTGCTGGCGCAGGTGTTGAGCCTGGTCATCTACACCGTGCCGGGCGTCATCCTCGGCGGCCAATTCGGCCCGGCGCTCGCGGCCCGGTTGGACGCGCACAAAACGGAGCGCATGCTGGCAATTCTTTTCCTCCTGATTGGAGTTGTGACACTATGGACGACGCTAACTCAAATACTCGCCTGATTGTTTATGGCCGATGAGCATTCCTGCGCTCACCACGGCCCAAATGGCCGAAGTGGATCGGCTGATGATTGAAGAATATGGCATCCTGCTAATCCAAATGATGGAAAACGCCGGGCGCAACCTGGCCGAGCTGGCGCGGCGGATGCTGGACGGAAAATTGGCTGGCCGCAAAATTGTGGCCCTGTGTGGCGCGGGCAACAACGGTGGCGGCGGGATGGTGGCAGCCCGCCACCTGCACAACTGGGGCGCAGATGTCCAAGTAAAGCTGATTGCCGATCCTGACAAACTCACAAACGTCCCTGCGCGCCAGTGGCGAATTTTGCAAACGATGGGGATCGTCGTAGAATATACTCTCGATCTCGCCCGGGCCGATCTGATCCTCGACGCTATCATTGGGTACGGCCTGACCGGGAACCCGCGCGGCGAAGCCGCTGAATGGATCGAGCGAGCGAATAGGAGTGGCCGCCCGATCCTGGCGCTCGACGCGCCATCCGGCCTTGACACAACGAGCGGCCTCGCCGGCCAGCCGTGCATTGGCGCGACGGCAACGTTGACATTGGCCCTACCCAAGTCTGGGCTGATCGCGCCGCAAGCCCAACCGTTCGTCGGCGATCTCTATCTGGCCGACATCGGCGTGCCGCCCGAACTGTATCGGCGGATCGGACTCGAAGTGGGAACGTTATTTGCCGAAGACACGATTATCAGGATCAATTAAATCGAAGGAGCCGTTTATGGATCGCACCAAACCCGACATCATTACCGTTTACAGCACCGTGTGGTGCCCGGACTGCAAACGCGCCAAAAAGTTTTTCGGCGAACAGCGCGTGCCGTATGTCAACATTGACATCGAGCAAGACGCCGAGGCGATGGCGTTTGTCGAAAAAGTCAACGACGGCAAACACATTATCCCAACCATCGTCTTTCCCGACGGATCGATGCTCGTCGAACCCTCCAACGCCGAGCTGGCCGCGAAGCTGAGCTTGCAAACGAAGGCGCAGCGCCAGTTCTATGACGCCATCGTCATCGGCAGCGGCCCGGCGGGCCTCACCGCCGCGTTCTACATGGCCCGCGAAGGCATGGACACGCTGGTGATCGAAAAGGCCGGGCTGGGCGGCCAGGTCGGAGTCACGCAGAGGCTCGACAACTTTCCCGGTTTCGACCAGGGCATCCCCGGCGCAGAGTTCGCCGAGCGGTTGGGCAAGCAGGCGCGCCGCTTTGGGGTGGAAATTTTGCAGGCGCAAGCCGTCACCGACATTTCGCCCGACGGGCCCTACCTGTGCGTAACCACCGGCGACGGCGCGGTGTACGCGACCAAAGCCGCGCTGTTGGCGACGGGCGCGCACTACCGCAAACTCGGCGTAGCGGGCGAGGATGGATTGATCGGCGTCAACATTCACTTTTGCGCGACGTGCGACGGCGCGTTTTACAAAGGCAAGAAGGTGCTGGTCGTGGGCGGCGGCAACAGCGGCTTTGAAGAAGGGTTGTTCCTGACGAAGTTCGCCTCCCAGGTGGACATCGTCGAATTCCTGCCGGAAGCGAAGGCCGGCCAAATTTTGCAGTCGGAAGTTGCCAAACATCCGAAGATGAGGGTGACTCTCAACCATGCTGTCAAGGAATTCAAAGGCAAGCACCGGCTGGACTCTATCCTCGTCGAGGATCGCGCCACCGGGGAATTGAAGGAGTGGACTTACGACGGCGTGTTTGTCTTTATCGGCCTTTCGCCGAACAGTGAGTTGGTGAAAGGCAAAGCGGAGATCGATCCCTACGGGTTCGTGATCACCGACAAAACATTGATGACTTCGGTGCCGGGTCTGTTCGCCGCCGGCGACGCCCGCGCCGGCTCCACCAAACAAGCGGCCTCTGCCGCGGGAGAGGGCGCCACGGCGGCGTTGATGATCCGGCAATATCTGAAAGAAGCCGGGTAGTTACTCCGATGTCTTTGTTTGCGAACAGGCAGTGGCAGATCGGTTTGGGCCTCGCGGCGGCAATGTCGGCGCTCGGCGCGTTTTTAGTGGCAGTGAAGCTAATTTCGCTGGCCGTATCACTACCGCCGGTGCACGCGCCTTTGCCCGATGCCGTTCTGTTGACGGAGACAAAGCAGATCGCCTGGCCGAGCATTATCGTGACGCGGCAGTATCGCGCGCTTGCGCCCTATCGCGACGCTGTCGCCTGGTATCAGGGTAAAGACAGCCTCATGCCGTTGGCGCCCGTGCTAAAACCGGGTTGTTTCCAACAAAGCTTTTCGCGCCGTTCGGCCATTTTGAGGCAGAACGGCAATGGCGGCGTCGAAGAGGACGTAGAGACGTGTTTCGGCGCAAACGGCGTGAGTATTACCAGCGTCACCACAATTCATTATCCGATCTTCACGCCTTAAGGGGCGCTCCGATGACACTGTTCAATTTTTCCAAATGGGGCCGCAAGTCCAAGTCCGCCGATCGGCTTCGTAAATATGGCTTCAGTCCGGCCGTGCTCAACGCCTTCGACGATTTTATTGCGCGGGCGCGCGACCGCGAACTGTACCAGGCCAACCCGCGCTACTGGGCCGGGCAACTCGGGCTGGGTGAACGCGAGACGCTGTCGGTGATCGTCGCCGCGACAGTCGAAGGCTTGCTCGATCTCAACTGGCAGGTGGCGTGCCCGATATGCAAGTATCACGGGCGCGTGGCAACATCGCTGGGCGGCGTGGGCCAGTTCCATGGATGCGAGAATTGCGATCACGACTTTGAAGCGTATCTCGACGAAGGAATCTTCGTGACCGTCACGGTGAAAGACGACCTGCGCCGCCTGTCCCCCGGTCGGCGGGATGACGCGACTTTTCGCGCGCTGGTGGATGCGCGCCACGGGCTTGTCACGGCGCTGGCGATGATCAACACCCCGGCGTTCAACGATTTGCTTGGGCATCAGATACTTCCTGAAGGCCAGTCGCTCGGCGTCAGACGACTGGCCGTCTTTTTCTCCGATCTGCGCGGCTCAACGGCCTTCTATCTCAAATTGGGCGATACCGAAGCCTATCGCCGGGTATGCGAACATTTCAAAATTCTGTTCGAGGCCGCGGCGCGGCACGACGGCGCGGCGGTGAAGACGATGGGCGACGGCGTGATGGGCGTGTTTGCGAACCCGCGCGACGCGGTGCGCGCGCTGGTCGATTCGGTGGCCGGTCTGGCCGCGCTCAATCAACGCGCCGGTTTCGCCGACGAAGATCGGCTCGCGCTCAAAATCGGCTTGCACGTCGGGCCGTGTATTCTGGTCACACTCAACGGGCGGCTCGATTATTTCGGCGAAACGGTCAACATTGCCGCTCGCTTGAGCGCGCTGGCCGAAGGGGACGACGTGATCATGAGCCACACCCTGCTTGACGATCCGGACGCCTGCGCGCTGGTGGAGGATGCCGGGCAACTCCTGCCGCTGACGGCAAAACTGCGCGGCCTGCCGGATGAATTTGAATTGCATCGTCTTGTCATTGCGTAATCCATTGGGAGACCTATGACTCTTCAACGAATCACCGCCCTGACAATACTGGTTTTGGCGCAGGCCGCCTGCGTCAGTCCCGCTTCGCGGGGCGCCGCGCCCACGCCGGCAATCATTCGGCCGGCGTCGGACATTTTTCTCGCCGAGCCGCAGTTCACGAATTTGAATCCGGACTCGGTGACGGTCGAAGTCGAAACGCGCCAATCGGTCGTGTGCGCCGTCGTCTATGGCACAACCGGCGACTACGGACAGATCGCCACCGACACCGACATGGCCGGCGGGGGACACAGCGCCCACCATCCCACGCTCACCGGCCTCCAACCCGACACGCTGTATTACGCGCGCTTCGAAGGCGTCGGCCCCGACGGAACACTCTATCGCAGTGGCGAATACACCTTTCGCACGCCGCCTGCCGAAGCCGCAGCCAGCGGCGAGGCGAATCTGGCCTCGTCGCAGGCCGGAGCGCGGATCGTGGGCGTGAGCAGCAACTATGGCGGCGTGGACGACAGCGCCTACGGGGGGCGGCGCGCTATTGACGGCAGCCCCGGCACCCAGTGGTCATCGGACGGCGACGGCGACGCGGCTTGGATCGAGATCGAATTGGCGGCGGAAACGCGCGTCGCGCGCATCGGCTTTTGGACGCGCACGATGGGCAGCAGCGCGCAGATCAATTCATTTCGGATTGTTACCGACACCGGCGAGGTTCTCGGCCCCTTCGACCTGCCCGATGCCGCAAAGATTTACTATTTCGACACGGGCTTCACGGCGCGGCGTCTGCGCTTTGAGGCGGCGACTTCCAGCGGCGGCAACACCGGCGCAGTGGAAATCGAAGTCTATGGCGAGAGTCCAAAATAACCCATGACAACCCACCTGATCAACACCGAGGCTCTCGAGCGCAGTTACAACACAGTCCGCCAAAAATGGGACCCGCACTTTGAATGGGTCGTCAACGAGTCCGCGCCGTGGGCGCCGCTTGAGCGGCCTCTCGCGCAAACCGCGCTGGCCCTCGTCGGCACGTGCGGCGCATATCGGCGCGGCGCAGACTGCCCCTTCGACGCGGCGAATTATTACGGCGATCCATCTTTCAAGGAAATTCCGCGCGACACTGAGCCGGGCGCGCTGGAATTTGCCCACACGCATTACGACCACGCGCACGTCGCGCAAGACCCGAATGTCGGTTTCCCTCTCGGCCTGTTGCGCATTTTGGAAGCCGAAGGCGTCATCGGACGGTTGGTGGATCCGGCGATCAGCTTCAGCGGCTTCCTACCGCAGACGCGGCAGTTGCTGACGGACACCGCCCCCGCCGCCGCCAAGCGGCTGCTGGAAGCGGGCGCCCAGTCGGCGCTGCTTGTGCCGTGTTGACCGATCTGCCAGCAGTCCGTGGGACTGATTGCGCGTGTTTTAGAAGAGGCCGGGATCGCGACCGTGTGCATTGTGATGCGCCGCGAAGTGGCGCAGAACGTCAAGCCGCCGCGCACGCTCTTCGTCAAGTTTCCGATGGGCGCGCCGCTCGGCCCGGCGGGTGAGGCCGAGACGCAGCGCGGCGTGATTCTGGAAGCCCTGTCGGCGCTGGCGAGCGCAACCGAGCCGGGGACGATTGTGGACTCGGCGCGAGCATGGAAACGCTAAATGCGGCGGGTCGGGTGTTGTGGGTCGCTACCCAAACGCCGCGCGAAATTCCCGCACGGCTTTAGCGCCGTTGCGTTCCAGCCCCTTGTAAAACGCAGTTTGGTCCTGAATGCGAAAGTCAAGCCGCTCGACCCGAAACGGGGTGAGGCGTTCGCCGGAGCGCCGGCGCTCGCTGACGTCCAGGAAATACTCAAGGGCATTCTGAATACTGCGCGTATCTGTCCAGTCGGCCTTGTAGACCGGTACGCCTGACTGCGCGAAAATCCAACTCATGTTGGGCATGGAACCATACGCCCGGTGACACGCGCCGTCCAGTGCGTCTACCAGAATCGGGCGCATGACGCCCAGCACCTCGCGCAAGTCACGCGCGTGCCGGAACTTCTGCTCCATCGAAGTCAGACGCGGGTAGTTCTCGCCCGGGTGGGCTTCGTGAGTATACAGAAAGATTGAGCCGACGCCCTCCGATGCGAATTGCCCGGCCGTGGCGTCCATGGATGGCGCCGCCACGCTTGCGCGCAATACGGTCAAGTGAAACTGCCAAACTCGACAATCAAGTACCGGTGGCGCAACCAGATTTCACTCAGCCGGGTCTCTTCACCATTCAAATGCCGCAAAGGGAAGTCGGGCGCGGGCTGGCCGAGCGGCGGGCCGGCCTCAAAACGCATCCACGGCTCAAACTTGGCCGGGACGAATTCGTCGTAGTTATATCGGGAAAGAAGATCGTCGTGGGTCATTTGTTTTCCAGTTAGACCTCTTGATCGGCTTTCACGCGATTCCGGCCCGCATTCTTCGCTGCGTACAACGCCCGGTCGGCGCGCTCAATCAGATCCGTATCGGTGATCCCGCTGGCGCAAGTCGCCACACCCAGGCTCGCCGTCAGGCGGCCCAACGGGAATGGGAAGGCTTCCACCGCCGCGCGGATTTTCTCGGCCGCCGCCAGCGCGCCCTCCAATTCCGTCTCCGGCAAGACGACGGTGAACTCTTCGCCGCCGTAGCGCGCCACCAGGTCGGCCCCACGCACGTTCTTCAGCAGGATGCGCCCCACCTGCTGCAAGACGGCGTCGCCGGCCGGGTGGCCGTGTGCGTCATTGTATTGTTTGAAGTGGTCAATGTCCAGCATGAGCAGCGCCAGGCCGTGCCGGTAACGCGCGCACGCGGCCAGTTCCTTCTGGATGAAAGTGTCGAGATAGCGGTGGTTGTATAGCCCGGTCAGCCCGTCGGTGATCGACTCGCGCAAAACCTGTTCGTGCAGTTGCGCCTTTTCGAGCGCTACCGACACCTGGTTGGCCAGCGATTGGAGCGTCGCCGCCTCGTTGGCGTCGAAGGTGGTCTCGTCTTTGCGCCGCACGGTCATTACCCCGATTACCTGCGAGTCGGAGCGCAGCGGCAGGGCCAGTTCACTCGTCGGCATCGGGCGCCGGGTCGGTATCTCCGTCAGGTCGCTAAGCGCGATCCGTCCGCCGACCTCCGGGCACGGGTCGCAGTCCTCGCACGCACAGGCTTTGACGAGCACGGCGTCGCCGTCCAGCAGGCCGATGCTCGTTCGGTAGAAGCCAAATCCCTGGCAGACCGATGTGACCACTGCTTGAAGCAACTCATCCACCTGGAGGATCGCCATCAGTCGGGAACTGACCTCGTTGAGCGTAGCCAATTGGCGGGCGCGCTCCTGCTCCTGATCGTAGAGGCGCGCATTGACCACCGCTGTGGCGAATTGGGCCGCAAGTTGCTCAGCCAGCGCCACGTGTTCGGCGGTGTAGGCGTTCGCCCGGCGTGCCCCCAGATTCAAGACGCCGATCACCTGTGCCTGAGCGACGATGGGCACGACCATGGCCGCGCGAATGCCCTCCTGCGCCAGCCGCGCGTCCATGGGTGAGGTCTGTTCGCGCTCGAGGTCGCCGACGAGGTTCGTCTGACGCCGGGCGATGGCATCGGCCACGCGCGCGTTGTCCTTCATTGGCACCAGCCTCCCCCGGCCAATCTGCTGGGCCATGAGGCCCGAGGCGGCCAGCATTCTCAGCGCCTGCGCGGCTTCATCCAGAATGCCGAGGCTGGCGCGGTCAAGCGGCAACAGTTCCCGGGCTTCGGCTACGAAGGCCTCGAACGCAGTCTGGAGGTCGAGGGTGGAGTTGATGACTTGAATCAGGCGGTTGAGCGCCGCCAGTTCGCGGCTGCGGTGAAGAATCGTGTCTTCGCGTTTCCCGATCTGGCTGAAGACGGCACGGGAGAACAGAAACGCGCCGACGGCCGTCGCGCCGATGGTCAGCGCAAAAGCGATCTCTACAGAGAGCAGGCTCGGGATACGGAAGTATGCGGCGTAGGCGAGCAGCGCGACGAAGGCCGTCGGCGCGGCTACGGCGACCCACCGCATGGATCGTAGACGGAGTGCGTCCATATCGTTTCCCTCGGTATGGCTAAACTAGTAGTCCGCCAATGTTAGAACGCTGTGTAGTTTAGCCCCTTGTGCGCGTGCGCCGCCCACAAGGGGCTAGGCTACGACTATGCGATCCAAATTTGGTGAACTACTAGCCTGTGTTTGACGCCAAGAACACCTCTACTATCGCCGGGTCAAAATGCCTACCGGCCTGCTCTCTAATATACTCCCATATTGTATCTTCCGGCCAACCTTTGCGGTAGGGCCGGTCGGAGCGCAGCGCATCCCCACATCCACTACGGCGAAGATGCGCGCCGCCAGCGGGATTTCCTGCCCTTTCAACCCGCGCGGGTAGCCCGTGCCATCCCACTTTTCGTGATGGCAATACGGAATATCGAGCGCCGGACGGAGGTAGGCGATGGGCAGAAGCATTTCGTACGCATAGGCCGGGTGCTTGCGCATGATCTCCCACTCCCCGTCGCCGAGGGGGCCGGCCTTGAGCAGAATGCGGTCGGGAATGCCCATCTTGCCAATGTCGTGCAACAGCGCGCCGCGGCGGATGTGGACCAGTTCTTCTTCGCCCAGCTCCATCGTTTGCGCGAGGCGCAGCGTCCTAGTGGTGACGCGCCGGGTGTGGCCTTCGGTCTCCAGGTCGCGCAGTTCGAGGGCGCGCGCCCAGCCTTCGAGGGTGGCGTCGTAGGCCAGGTTCAACTCGACGTTCGAGTGTTGCAAACCTTCGAACAGGCGAACATTGTCCATAGCAATGGCCGCCTGCGTCGCCAGGGTTTCCAAGAAGTCGAGCCACGCGGGATCCCGATTGACCGGCGAGTGATGAAAGACCTCCAGCACGCCCTGCACCTCACCTTTGGCAATGAGCGGCACGGCGTAGTGCGCTACGAATCCTTCGGCGGCCCAGAGTTGGGCGCGTTGAGACGCCAGTTCGGAATCGCGCAGATCGGGAACGTGAACGGTGCGGCGTTCGAGCGCGGCTAACCCGGCATGGCCGCTCCCGATCCGAACACGACTGCGCTCGACGCCCTTCGAGCGGAAGCCGCGACCGGCAACGTACGCCAGGGTTTGGCGGTCCGGTTCGAGCATCAGCACAGCCGCCGCATCAACGCCCAACTGGGAGACAACCGCATCGAGCAGGACATTGAAGGTCAGGCGCAGGTCAAGGCTGGCGGTGATGGCCAGGGCAATGCTGTGAAGGGCGGACAGGTGCTGCACGCGCCGTTCGACTTGTTCGTGCAGGGCAGCGCGGGGTCGCTGATGGCGGCGAGGGAGATGAAGTGGACGCCGTCGGGGAAATCGTCAGTGGCGTCCGCCGCCGTTTGAATGGCGAGCCGGGTCTTGCCCATCCCACCGGGGCCGGTGAGGGTGACCAGCCTCACTTCATCGCGCCTCAAAAGGGCGCGCAACGCGGCGATTTCTTGCTCGCGTCCGATCAGGGGCGTGGGCGGGGTGGGGAGGCCGGGGAGCATAGCCGGATTATACGCCCGGCCTCGGAGCGTCGGGAAACGGCACGGCGCGCAAAAACAAAACGGCCTGATGGGGTTGTCCATCAGGCCATTGTGAGCCAATAAGTTGGCGGCTACGCCGTTTGCGGGGCCGCGCCGAGCTGTTGCATCATACCCGCGAAGTCAGCCTGGTTCCAGCGTTCTACGATGGCGTTACCCGCAATACGGTCAATGGTGATCCCGGTTAACGTGATCGTCTTGCCAGTGGCGGGGATACCCATGAACGGCCCGATGTGAGTTCCTCGAAACGTCCACCGCCAGGCGACCTTGTCCCCTTCGGCGATCAGGTCATCAATCGTCGAAGAGGCGTCGGAGAAGGCGGCGCTGAACATGGTGAAGAGTTGTTTGAGGCCCTCTCGGCCGGGCGTAGCGCCAGGGAGCGCAGTGCGGTCAACGAAATCGGCGGCAAACACTTCATCCAGCACGGCCGCATTTCCCTCGTTCCACACCCCCTGAATGAGTCGGCGAATGACGGCTTTGTTTTGTTCTTGCAGGGTAGACATGGTTGATTCTCCTTTACGTGTGAATAATTCCATTACGCCGCTTTGGGCTTGGAAAACAGATAAGCGCCATAAATGAGCGTGAAAATCGCTGCAAATCCAACGTCCGCCCAGGCCACGGCGCTCATGGTTTCCAAGGTTAGTTTTCCGATGAGGATAACCAGACCTCCAATTCCCCAACTCACACAGAATTTAAAGGCCACCGCTCGCAAGGTCTCTCGGCTTTGAGCATTCAGGACAAACAACGCCAACAGGCAATCGCTGATCGCGGCGGGGGACAACAGCCGAGTCGTGAAAAGGGTCGCCGCATCAACGCTCAACCCGTGCATTTCGAGAAATTTCTCCGGCGCGAAAAACAAGGTTACGGCATACAAGCCGTCGAGAAAGGCCGTGATAATTAGCAGCGTTTTCATGTTGAGCGTGACGGGCCGATGAAGAATGATCTGGCTTTGTTCTGGCAGGGTGGACATGGTTGGCTCTCCTTGTTAGAGTGTTAGCGCCAGTCTACGTCCACCGGGGCGAAGCCGCATCGCGTGTTCGCGCTATTTTTGAATCGGGTTCGGGGAGGGGCCGGGGAGCGCGGCCTAAGACGAGGCGCTGTCGGCTGGGTCGTGAAGGAGGTTGTGGTGCATCGTAAAGAGGGTGGCCGCCGCGCGGGTGGACACATCAATCTTGTCGTAGATGTGCCGGATGTGATGGCCGGCCGTATGCGGCGAGATGCTTAAGCGCTGGGCGATTTCCCGGTTCGACAGACCTCGGGCGACGAGGCGCAGCACTTCCACTTCCCGGTCGGTCAGCCCGGCCACCCACGCCCGCCGCGCCGGCGTGGCCCGGTGGCCCGCCGCCAGCACGGCGTTGGCTGCCTCGCCATCCAAGCGGCCCGCGCGCACTTCGGCCCGCAGTGTTTCGGCGGCGGCATCAGGCGAGAGCGCCGGGCGATGCGGGCGCGGCTCGGTCATCGCATGATAGGCGTCGGCGGCGGCCAGGATGCGCGCCAGCGGCGAGAGCATGCTGGCGGGTAGGCGGCGAGGATAGCCGGAGCCGTCGAGCCGCTCGTGGTGGGCCGCGCCTATCGCGCCGAGTTGGGCGAGCGGCTTGGCGCGCGACAGGATGCGCTCGGTGTAGTAGGGATGCAGGCGCACACTCTCCCACTCACCATCCGTCAGCGCCCCCGGTTTATTCCAGAGGAGGGTCGAGACACCTACCTGGCCCAAGTCGTGCAGGTAGGCCGCCTGCCGCACGCTGACCACATCAGACTCGGGCAGGTCGCAGTGCCGGGCCGCGGCGGCGGCCAATCGGGCCACGCCGCTGGAATGGTTCACCGTGTAGGTCGTTTTCAAATCTACGAAATCGGCCACGGCCCGGGAGGCCGTTTCCAGTTGCTCCTCCGAGAGCCGCAGGCGCGGCCCCGGTTCAGCCTCGAGTACGGCGGCCCAGATGGAGTCCACCTCCAACGCCTGGCACAAGCGGGGCGCATCCCGACAAAAACGCTCGACCAGCGCGGGATCGAATGCCCCTCCCGACCACTTGCGGGCCATGTTCACCGCACCCTCGACGCCGCCGACCCGGTGAAACACCGCTGCCCCATGCGCCAGGTTTGCCACCCGCATGACAAGCAGGGTGGCCTCGCCTTTGAGACCGGTTGGCAGGCCGTGTCCATCCCAGCGCTCGGTCACTTGCCCCAACGCTGTCTGCACTGTCTCGTTTAGCCCAAGCCGCCCGGCCAGCATTTGGCCGACCTCGCAATGGCTCGTCATCAACTCATGGTTGTTCCCCGCCATCGTAGCGATGGCGGCGGCCAGGGCGGAGGCGCGTTGCAGAGGCGGAAGCCCGGCGCCGACGAATTGGATGATGGCTCGCAGTGACTCGGCCTGGCTGGTGTAGTCTACGAGGGGTGTTTGAGCGCGAAAGGCATTCGTGTCGCCGAAGATGGCCGCGAGGAGGTGATTGGAAGCAGTGCAACCGATGAAGCGCAGGAGCGTGAGGTAATAGAGATCGCTGAGATCGGCGTCGCTCAATCCGAGCGTTTCTCCCAGACGGACCGCCAGCAGGCAGGCGCGCAATGCCTTTTCCATTGGCTCGCCGGTGCCGATGTCGGTGGCGAGGGAGAGGGCGGCCATGAGTTCGGCGAGGCGGTACTCGGTTGTGGTTGGCGCCGGCATCGCCAGTATTATACGACTTCGAAAATCGGACGCTGGGTGAGGCCAATGTCTTACGCGGCTGAGGCGCTTGAGGCGCGCAAGATCCGCATGAGCGCCTCAAACTCCTCGCGGCAGTCCGGGCACATGTCGAGATGTTTCTGGACCAGCGGCATCAGTTTGGCGGCGTCCTCGCCGCGTCGAACGGCTTCGGCAAATTGGTCGAGCAGACGGTGAACGTCGTCGCAGGATACAGTGCGTTGATACGAATTCACCGTCGGGTGACAGGCGCGAAGTGGTAACCCCTTCGAAGTGAATCGTCCTCCCATCTTTGGCTCGCCAGCGCACCTCGTACATTCTCTCCCGGCCCCCTGCCACGTCGCGCAACACCTGCTGGATAACCGGGCGATCTTCAGGAATGACGAGGTCCTGCAAGATATTCATGCCGAGAAGCTCGACGCGCGAGTATCCGGTCAGCGCCTCCGTCCGGCGGTTGATATCCAGCAGCCGCCCGCCCCTATCGACGTGAAAGATTACATCGAAGGCTGATTCGAAAACGGCCTGGTTCTGGCTCTCGGGTTGCCGCAGCACCTCATCCATAGGTTACACTCGCTTCGTGAGACTGCCGGTTCCGTGCCGGCGGCACAATTTCGCAAGATCATCGCTTCGCTGAATCAGGGGCAGTCAGGGATTCGGCGCGCAGCCGCGCCCATTCCTCTTCCGGCACTTGCAGGAAGGCCTCGACTGCGCGCGGGTCGAATTGTGTCCCCCACCCGGCTTCGATCTCTGCGCGGGCAACGGCGTAGGGCCGGCCGGCGCGATACGGGCGGTCGGAGGTGATGGCGTCGAAGGTGTCGGCCACGGGGAAAATGCGCGCACCCGGCGGGATGGCCTCGCCCGCCAACCCCCGCGGGTATCCTGCGCCATCCCAGCGTTCCTGGTGGGCGCAGACGATTTCGCGCGCACCGTCGAGGAACGGGATACCCTGCAAGATGCGCTCGCCCCACTCGGGGTGGCAACGCATGATAGCCCGTTCAGCGTCCGTGAGCGGGCCGGGTTTGAGCAGGATGGCGTCCGGCACGCCGATCTTGCCGATGTCGTGCAGGAGCGCGCCGCGCCGGATCGTGGCCAGATCTTCCTCGGAGATGTTCATCCGGCGAGCCAGGGCCAGGGTGTAAGCAACGACACGGCGCGAATGACCCTCGGTTTCCTTGTCCCGCGCATCGAGCGCGGCGGCCAGCGCGTCGAGCGTGTGATCGTACGAAGTCGCCAGTTGCCGGGCCTGCTGTTGTTCGGATTCCAGCAACGCCTCTCGCTCCCGTTGCAAGTTCTTCAATTCCGTGATGTCCCGGTTGACGCCGACATAAGCCGCCGGCCGGCCGCGCTCATCTTTAACGGTAGAAACCGTGAGGAAGGAATCCCACGTCGTCCCGTTCTTGCGCCGGTTGGCGATCTCTCCGGCCCAATATCCCTGTGTGAGGATCTGCTCCCACATCTGCCGATAGAATGCCGGCGTGCTGTGCGGCGACTTGATCAGGCCGGGCTTCTGTCCCAGCGCCTCGGCGCGTCGAAAGCCGGTGAGCCGCTCGAAGGCCGGGTTGACATCCAAAATGCGCGACTGCAGGTCGGTGATCATCACCGCATCCACCGTGCTCTCGAAAACATCCTTGTAGAGTCGCAACTCTTCAAAGAACATGGCGCGCTGCAGCGCAGTGCCGGCCTGGTTGGCAATCAGCCCCAACAAGCGCACGTCGTGGTCGTCAAAGGGGCCGGGCGCAGCGCGGTTGACTTGCAGAGCGCCGAGTACCCGCTCGCCGGCCAGCATGGGCACGCTTAATGCGGAGCGCAAGCCCAACTCGAGTAACTCGACAGGCACACGGAAGCGTGTTTCGCTTGCCATGTCGGCCGTCTGCACCGGCGTGCGTTGGGCAAAAGCGTAGCCGGCGGCGGTTTCCTCGCCCACTTCGAACGAGCGCGCCGCCGAGGCCTGCCCGGCTCCCGGAACGCCGGCCGGGGCGTTCCAGCCGATAGAGGCCAGCGCCTCGAGCCGCCGGCCGGCCGTGTCCGGCAGCAACAAGCCGCCGGCGTCGGCCTTCAAAGAAGCCAGCGCCGCTTCGAGCGTGTGCCGGGCGATCTCGGCCAGATCGAGAGTCTCCAACAAGCGACTCGACAGCTGCGCCATCGCGGCGAGTTCCTCAACGTGGTGGGCCTCGCGCTGCGCCCGCTCCGTGATGTCCCGAATGACGCTCACGACCAGCACGCCGTCCGCGGTTTCCAGAGGACTCAAGCTGCATTCTATCGGGAATTCACTGCCATCCTTGCGCCGGGCCACGGGCAGCCGGGCGGACCCCATGGGCCGGACAGCGGGCGCGGCATGGTAGTCTGCGCGCTGCCCCACGTGGGCTGTGTGCAGCCGATCGGGAAGCAAGACCTCGACGAATTGGCCGAGCAACTCCTCCCGGCGGTAGCCGAACAGCCTCTCCGCCTGGGCGTTGACGAGCGCAATGCGACCATCGCGGTCGGCGACCACCACGGCGTCCGGCGCGGATTCCAGGAGTTTCGGAGAGAGCGCCTGGTAAGTTTCGGTGTGTGGCGAGTGTGATTGCTTCACGTGATCAGCTCCCAATCATGCGGCAGGAAGTGAAGAGGCAAGATGAAAGTGAGCGTTTCGGGCAGGAAGCATTCGCGGTCGTCACAGGCCTGGTAGCGCAGCCGGGCGGCCACCTGAATGTTCCCCTCGCCGTCCCTGCTTCCACCCAGGCACTGAGCCCGGATCGCCAGTCGGCCGGTGTAGGCGGGTAGTCTCTCACCCAGGGCTTCGACTTCCACCCCCTCAGGCTCCGGGTAAACAACCTGACTCAGCGAGAGCGCCTCGTTTTCATCCAGGGTCAGTTCCACCGGAATATGCCCCTCAGGCAGTGGACGGCCATAAATGTGCAAGCCGTCTGCCAGTGAGATATCAACTGTCAGCGTCGTCAACTGCCCCTTGCGAATCGTCGGCGAGGCGAAGTACGCCCGAGCCGCGAGGTGAGGCGTGGTAACGACCTGCGCCTCCCCTCGTTCCAGGTCCGCTACCCGGAAACTTCCCTGCAGCAGGTCATTGACCGACTCGCGGATGCGATGGTTGGCGATGAAACTCTTGTCAAACACACGCCCATCCCGGCCTACGGCATACACCCCCGGGTAAGGAACGCCGTACCACTCATGATCTTCGGGTATGTTCGTGTTCAGAATGCCGAAGGCTCGGATTACGTGACTCCCCTCGTCTGAGAGAAGAGGGTAGGTGATCTCGTATTTCTGTGCGAACTTCCGCAGGACAGCCTGCGAGTCCGGGCTGATCGCAAAAGCCCGGATACCGTTGCGGTTAAGCGTCTCCAGATTGCGTTGCAGTTCGACCAACTGCGATTTGCAATAGCCTCACCAGGAGGCGCTGCGGTAAAAGATGATCAGCGCCCGATCCGCGCCTCGAGTAGCCGAGAACCGGATTAATCTCCCGAACTGATCCGGTAAGGTAAAGTCCGGCGCCAGTTCGCCGATGGCCGGCCCCGTTGGAAAGTTCTCGCCAGTCGGATCTTCCTGGATCGATTTTGATGCCATCGTTCTTCCTTTCTCAATTCAGTTTCGCGCTTGCGCTGGCCGCCGGCCAGTTCGCAGCGTGAACTTCTCCCGGTGCAACTGTCAACGTGACCGATTGTACCTCACGGGGCGCTTGAGCGCCCAGTATGTCCCATCATAAAACAGTGTCCTGGCAGGAGAGGCAGGATAGCCTGCCGGACGGCGCAGAGGTAAGATTCAGAGCACTCGCCGCGTCTAACAGTAGAAAGGAGTCAGCGATGACCGAAGTCGAATCGTTCCGCGCCGAGAAAGACAAATTTTTTGGCAAAGACCCGCACAGCCCATTGACGCCGGACCAGAAGCGGCATTTTCGCGGCCTCAACTATTTCCCCGAAAATCCTGCATTGCGGCTCGCAGTCGCCGTCGAGGAATACGCCCGGAAGGAAGTCGTGAGTATGCAAACTTCGACCGGCGCTCTTCAGACGTACAAGCGCTATGGCCGATTCAAGTTTTCAGTAGAAGGGCAGGAGGCCGAATTGACGATTTACTCCGGCGAGCACGGTTTCTTCCTGCCGTTTGTGGATGCGCTGGCCGATACCGAAACTTACGGCGCAGGGCGATACCTCGAACCGGAACCGTTGGGCAAAGGCAAATTCCTCGTGAACTTCAACCATGCTTACAACCCGTTCTGCGCCTATAACGAGAATTATTCGTGCCCGATTCCGCCGCGCGAGAATCGATTGAAGGTTGCGATTCGCGCCGGCGAGAAGATATTTCACAAATGAAACCCGGGCTGGTGGTTCTTCTGGGCTCCGGCGAAACTTCATCCATCGGCGGCCAGGCATTTGAGTCCGTCGTGCGCCAACTTCCGGCGGCGCCCCGCATAGCCGTTTTGGAAACACCCGCCGGATTCGAACTGAACTCCGCGGTGGTGGCCGGCCGCGTGGCCGACTTTCTGAGCCAGCGCTTGCAGAATTACCGTCCAGAAATCTCGGTTATTCCCGCGCGCAAACGAAATACACAGTTCAGCCCGGACTCTCCAGAATTGATCCGCCCGCTGTTGAAAGCAAACCTGATCTTCATGGGGCCTGGCAGCCCCTCGTACGCCGTGCGCCAACTGCAAAACAGCCTGGCCTGGCACTCGTTGATTGCCCGCCACCGATTGGGAGCCGCCGTCGTATTGGCCAGCGCCGCAGTGGCGGCGATCAGCGCATACGCATTGCCGGTCTACGAAATCTACAAAGTCGGCGACGAACTCGGCTGGCGTCCGGGGTTGGATTTCTTTGGAGCGTACGGCCTGCCGTTGGTCTGCATTCCTCATTGGAACAATGCCGAAGGCGGCGCGACCTTGGATACCAGCCGTTGCTTCATGGGCCAGGAACGCTTTGCCCAACTTGTGGCGTTGTTGCCGCGAGAAATGACGATTGTCGGGATTGACGAACACACGGCGCTGGTCGTGGACTTGTCATCCATGCAATGCCAGGTACTGGGGCATGGCGGTGTCACCGTGATCAAGGACGGTCGCGAGCAAAAGCACGCCGCGCAGGAGAATTTTCCGCTCGCCGTTCTGGGGGAAGCGCGGCACGCTTCGCGTGAACCCTCCTCGGGCCTGCCGGCGGCGGTGTGGGAAGGAGCGTTGGCGGCTCAAGCCGAGCCGGCCCCGCCCGCCGCGCCGCCGGAAGTGATCACGCTCATGGAGCAACGGCAGATTTCCCGCGACCAACGAGACTGGGCAAGGGCAGATCATTTACGGGAGCAAATCGCCGCCTATGGATGGATCGTCGTGGACACGCGCGAAGGGCCGCATTTGGAGCCTGCCGTTGGAGGACGACTGTAAGAATTCGCCGTTGAGGCGCGTCTACAGGGTTAAGGGCACACGAGACTCATTCTCGCCTCTCCGGAAGCCCCGCAGCCAGTGCAATACAGAAAGAGGCGCGCCATGTTGATTAGAAGCAAGCGGAAGAATCGCAAATTGAAAGTGACCTTCACCATGCCGGCCATCGAAAGCTGCCGGCAGTTGTTTCTTGTCGGTGACTTCAACGAGTGGCGCGAAACCGCCACGCCGATGAAACAAGCAGAGAACGGCGTGTGGTCGGTGACGCTCGACCTGGAGCCGGATCGCGAGTATCAATATCGGTACTTGACCGACGATCGGGCCTGGCACAATGACTGGGCCGCCGACGAATATACGCCCAACCCCTACGGCTCGCATAATTCGCTTATCCTGACATAACCTCATGCCACGTGACTTGCCTCTTGGAAACGGCAGCCTGCTGGTTGCCTTTGACGGAAACTATCAAATTCGCG
The DNA here is from genome assembly GCA_016213135.1 of Chloroflexota bacterium. Lineage (GTDB taxonomy): Bacteria > Chloroflexota > Anaerolineae > Anaerolineales > VGOW01 > VGOW01. Next base: position 80,362 of record JACRBQ010000036.1, read on the forward strand.
AGCTGTACTGGCCGCACGTCGGCCAGGAGAATCACTCGCTCGGCCACCCATTTCGGATGGGCGTCTGGGTGGACGGCCGGTTCCACTGGCTGGACGATAGCCGGTGGGAACGCGATCTGCGCTATGCCCACGAAACGCTAGTCAGCGAGGTCGCCCTGAAGCATCCCGCTTTGAATCTGACACTGGCGGTCTCGGATGCGGTGGACTTTCACGAGAATCTGTTGGTTCGCCGATTCGACATTTCCAACCCGGCGGATCACGCTCGCGAAGTGCGTCTGTTCTTCCATCACGATTTTCACATCTCCGGCAACGAGGTGGGCGACACCGCCTACTATGAACCGGAGCGGCGGGCGGTGTGCCATTACAAAGGCGCGCGCTGGTTCCTGGCAAACGGCGCGGTCGCGCTCGCCGTGGGCGACGCCGGCCCCGGCTGGACGCCCGCGCCGGACACGGCCCCGGGACTCGTTGTCGGCGTGCACCAGTGGGCCTGTGGCATTAAGGAAATCCACAACCTTCAGGGCACCTGGCGCGACGCCGAGGACGGGCAGCTTTCGGGCAACGCCGTGGCCCACGGCTCGGTGGATTCGTGCGTTGGCTTCGGAGTCAACATCCCGGCCGGCCAGACCCGCACGATCTACTACTGGCTGGCCGTCGGCCCGGACTTCGAATCCGTCACCCGCCTCAACCGGATGGCGCGGCAACGCGGGCCGGAGAGTTTCCTCCGCCGCACGCACGATTACTGGCACTTGTGGCTAAACGCCCATCGGCCCGATCTGAACGGCCTGCCGCATGGGGTATGCGACCAATATCTCACCAGCCTGCTGATCATCCGCACTCAGGTGGACAACGGCGGCGCGATCCTGGCCGCCAACGACAGCGATATTTCCTCCAACGTGCGCGACACGTACAGTTATGCCTGGCCGCGCGATGGCGCGCTCGTCGCCCGCGCCCTCGACCTGGCCGGCTACTCTGACCTGGCCCGCGCCTTCTACCAGTTCTGCGCCTGCGCGCTCTCCCGCGAGGGCTACCTGTTGCACAAATACAACCCCGACGGCACGCTGGCCTCGAGCTGGCACCCGTGGTATCGCGATGGCCGCAAAGACGTGCCGATTCAGGAAGATGAAACTGCGCTCGTGCTCTGGGCGCTCTGGGAGCACTTCGCCCGTTACGGCGACATCGAGTTCACCAAACCGCTCTACCGGGCGCTCATCGCTCCGGCCGCCGATTTTCTCGCCCGCTATCGCGATCCTGAAACCGGCCTGCCTCTGCCGAGTTATGACCTGTGGGAAGAACGATACGGCGTGCTGGGCTGGACGACGGCGGCGGTGTGGGCCGGGCTGACGGCGGCGGCCAATTTCGCGGAGGCGTTCGGGGAAACCGATCGGGCGGGACGCTATCGGCAGGCGGCCGGTGAGCTGAAAGCGGGCCTCGAAGCGCATCTCTGGCGGCCGGAGTTGAATCGTTTTGCGCGCATGATCTACCGCGCCGCTGATGGGCGATGGGAGGTGGACGGCACGCTGGACGCCTCGCTCGTTGGACTGTGGCAGTTTGGCATGTACCCGCCGGATCATCCGAAGATCGTTGCCACCATGCAGGCCATCCGCGAACGGCTGTGGGTGAAGACCGAGGTGGGCGGCGTAGCGCGCTACGAGAACGACTACTACCATCAGATCAGCCAGGACATCGGCAACGTGCCCGGCAACCCCTGGTTCATCTGTACGCTGTGGCTGGCGGAGTGGCACGCGGCCACCGCGCGAACCGCCGAGGATCTGAAACAATCGCTGGCGCTGATCGAGTGGGCCGTACAGCGGGCCTTGCCCAGCGGCGTGCTGGCCGAGCAAGTGCATCCGTATTCCAACGCGCCGCTTTCCGTTAGCCCGCTCACCTGGAGCCATGCGGGGTTTGTGACCACCGTGCAGGCCTATCTGCGTGCCGGACAGCGCCTGGCCTGACTTTGCGCTGATGACAATGGAGAAAACCTCATGATCAAGAAAATCTATTCCGAAACTGAGCCTTCGTGGCTGGTGACGTTCGAACTGCCGCCCGAGGTGAACGCGCAGACGGCCTGTCTGTGCGGAGAGTTCGACGAGTGGGACGAGACATCTCATCCAATGGAGCGCCGCGAGGACGGGAGTTTCACGCTGACCCTCTCGCTCCAGCCGGAGCGCCGTTATCGCTTCCGTTATTTGCTGGACGGCGAGCGATGGGAGAACGACTGGGCCGCCGACGCCTACGAGCCCAATCCGTTTGGGAGCGAAGATTCTGTGGTGCAATTGTGACGAGGGCGCAACCGGGCGACCCGGCTCCCGACGTCACGCTGATGACGGTCGAAGGGCAGGCGGTGTCGTTGGCCAAAGCGTGGGGCGACGGGCAGAACGTTCTGCTGGTGTTCCTGCGACACCTGGGTTGACTGCCCTGCCGCGAGCATGTGGCACAGTTGTGCCGCCACGTCGCCGAATTGGCCGCCTTGAATACAAAAGTAGTCGTGGTGTCGTTTGGTTCTTCGCCTTTGGGACGAGCCTGGCTCGATGAGACGCGGGAGCCTTTCACGCTGTGGCTCGATCCAGAACGCGCCGCCTACCGCGCCTATGGCCTGGAACATTCGCTGCTTCGCTCGTGGGCGCCGCGTGTGTGGTGGCGTTATGCTCAATTGATGCTCACCGGTCGCAAATGGCGCGGCATTCAAGGTGACAGCGGCCAATTGGGCGGCGACTTCATCGTAGACAGGAACGGTGTCATCCATCTGGCTTACCGTAGTCACGATCCTACCGGCCGGCCGCCGGTGAGCCGAGTGCTGGATACTCTCAGGCGCCTCAATGGTGCCAGCAGATGACCGACAACCATCGATTGCTACTGGCTGGCGACATCGGCGGGACCAAGACAGCCCTGGCGCTATTCTCTTCGGACGCAGGTCCTCGCCGCCCCGTCGTGGAGGCGACGTTCCCCAGCGGCGCGTATGCCTCGCTGGAGGCGATCGTGGCGCAGTTTCTGGCCGGAAAAGAGGCGCGCCTGGCGCAGGCAAGTTTTGGCATCGCGGGGCCTGTGGTGGACTGCCAGGCTCAGGTGACCAACCTGCCCTGGCAGGTAGATAGACATGCCCTCAGCCAGGTCTTGCAGGCACCCGTGTTGTTGTTGAATGACTTGGAAGCCATTGCCCACGCCGTGCCTTCGCTGGCCGGCTCTGACCTGGTGACGCTCAACCCGGGCGAGCCGACGCCACGCGGCCCCGTGGCCATCATCGCACCGGGCACTGGTCTGGGCGAGGCCTTTCTGGTCTGGGAGGCAGGTCGCTACCGTCCGTATGCCTCGGAGGGCGGGCACGCCGATTTCGCGCCGACGACCCCCACCCAGGTCGAACTGCTGAGTTACCTCCTGGCTCGCTTTGGGCATGTGAGTTACGAACGCGTCTGCTCAGGACGTGGCTTGCCTAATCTGTACAGTTTTCTGAAGGATCACGGGCGCTTCGCAGAGCCAGGCTGGTTGCGCGAACAACTAGCGGCCGCAGACGATCCGACCCCGGTGATCGTACAGGCGGCGCTGGAGAAAAAGGCAGACCTGGGCGCAGCCGCACTGGACATGTTCGTCGCCATTCTTGGCAGTGAGGCCGGCAATCTGGCCTTGAAGGTGATGGCCACCGGCGGGGTGTATCTGGGCGGCGGCATCCCGCCGCGCATTTTGCCTCGGCTGAAGGAGGCGGCTTTCATGCAGGCTTTTACACGCAAGGGGCGTTTTTCTGAGTTGCTCGCGCGCGTGCCCGTCCACGTGATTGCGAACCCGAGGGTGGCGTTGTATGGCGCGGCGTGCCACGGCTTGGAACAGCTGGCCGGGCTTTAGCGCACATGAAGTATCACGAATCTTACAGGAGTCTTCAATGACCGAGCTCGACCAACGTTGTATCAACGCTCTTCGCTTTCTTGCCGCCGACACGGTGCAAAAGGCCAAATCCGGCCATCCCGGCACGCCCATGGGCGCGGCGACACTGGCCTACGTGCTGTGGGATCGCTTTCTCAAGCACAATCCGGCGAACCCGAACTGGGCCGATCGTGATCGCTTCATCCTTTCGCCCGGTCACGCCTCGGCGTTGCTCTACGCGCTATTGCATCTCACCGGGTACGACCTCTCGCTTGACGAGCTCAAGAATTTCCGGCAGTGGGGCAGCAAGACGCCCGGCCACCCAGAGCGCGGCCTGACGCCCGGTGTAGAGGTCACCACCGGCCCGTTGGGGCAGGGCTTCGCGCACGGCATTGGCATGGCCGTCGCCGAACGCTGGTTGGCCGAACATTACAACACCCCCCACTACGAGATCGTCAATCACCACATCTACGCCATTGTCTCGGACGGCGATCTGCAGGAGGGAGTCTCGGCGGAGGCCGCCTCACTTGCCGGAACATTGAAACTCGGCAAGGTGATTTATCTGTATGACGACAACGGCATCCAGATCGAAGGCAGCACCGACATTGCCTTTGACGAAGACGTAGGCCGCCGCTTCGAAGCCTATGGCTGGCACACCGTCGGGCCGATTGACGGGCACGATCCCGAGGCTATAGACGCGGCCATCCGCGCCGGGCAGGCCGAAGCCGATCGTCCGACGCTGATCATCTGCCGCACGCATATTGGCTTTGGCGCGCCGACGAAACAGGACACGCCTGAGGCCCACGGCGAGCCGCTGGGCGAAGAGGAACTGCGCGCGGCAAAGACCGCCCTCGGCTGGCCCGCCGGGACCTCTTTCTACATCCCCGATGATGTGCTGGCTCATTTGCGCCGCGCGCTCGACCGGGGCGGCCAACGGGAGCGGGAATGGCAACGCCGCGTCCACGATTGGTGGCACGCCCACCCCGAACAGGCCGAGGATTTCGACCTCGCCACACGCGGCGAATTGCCGCACGGGTGGGACGCGGGACTGGCCGGCCTGTTCAAGCCGGGCGACAAACCGATGGCGACCCGCGAGGCCTCTGGCCGCGTGCTCAACGCGCTCGTCCCCCGTCTGCATGCGCTCACCGGCGGATCGGCTGACCTCGCGCCTTCGACCAAGACCACCCTCAAGGGTTACGGCGACTTCGGCTTCCGCGAGTACTGCGGGCACAACATGCACTTCGGCGTGCGGGAACACGCGATGGGCAGCATTGTCAACGGCCTGGCCCTGCACGGCGGCGTTATTCCTTACGCGGCGACGTTCCTCGTCTTCTCCGACTACATGCGCCCGCCCCTCCGCCTCGCGGCGCTGATGGAACAGCGCGTGATTTTTATTTTCACTCACGACTCGGTCGGCATGGGCGAGGACGGCCCGACTCACCAGCCCATTGAACATCTGCTGTCCCTGCGCGCCATCCCTAACCTCACCGTGATCCGCCCGGCCGACGCCACCGAAACCGCCGAGGCCTGGCGCGCCGCCTTGCTCAACCGGCGCGGCCCGACCGTGCTGGCGCTCTCGCGCCAGAATCTCCCCGTGCTTGACCGGACGCAGTTGGCCCCCGCTGACGGCGTTCAGCGGGGCGGGTACATTTTGTGGGAATCCGGCGACTCGCCCGAAGTGATCCTGATGGGCACCGGATCAGAAATTCACATCGCGCTGGAGGCCGGTAAGAAACTGGCCGCCGAAGCCGTCAAAGTGAGAGTGATCTCCCTGCCGAGTTGGGAACTGTTCGACAAACAGCCGGACGACTATCGTGAGAGCGTTCTGCCGAAGGCGGTGCGGGCGCGCGTGGCAGTGGAGGCGGCCACCCCTCTTGGCTGGGAGCACTATGTGGGGCTGAATGGCGCGGTGGTTGGCCTCAATCATTTCGGCGCTTCCGCGCCCGCGCCGGTGCTGTATGAAAAATTCGGCCTCACCGCCGACAACGTCGCCGCGCAAACCAGACGGTTACTGGAAAGGTAGATGTTCGCATGAGCGTTATTGCCCGAAGTTCAACCAATGTCCAGGTTGAAATCATCGCCGGCCGCCACCGCTTCATCGCTGATGAACCCCTCGGGGCGGGCGACGACGCCGGGCCGAACCCCTATGACCTGCTCTTGAGCGCGCTGGGCGCCTGCACCGTGATGACAGTGCAGATGTATGCCCGACGCAAGAACTGGCCGTTGACCGGGGTGGAAGTCAGCCTGGACAATTACAAAGTTCACGCGCGTGACTGCGAAGATTGTGAGAGCAACCCGGATGCGCGCGTTGACATCATCGAGCGGCAGATCACGCTGCATGGCGACTTGACTGTAGAACAAACAGCCCGCTTGACCGAGATCGCCGAGCGGTGCCCCGTACACCGCACGTTGACGGGTGAGATCAAAATCCGCACGACGGTGAATGGATCATGACGTCAATTACGCTTCAACCGTTGCTGGATCAGGCCAAAGATGTGCTACAGGGCAATTGGCTGGGGTATGCGACCAAGCCGGCGCCGCGCCTGTATCCGCATCAATGGAGTTGGGACGCGGCTTTCATCGCGATCGGTTACGCTCACTACGATCAGGCTCGCGCTCAGCAAGAACTCCTGGCGCTGTTTCGTGGTCAATGGACCAATGGCTTGCTGCCGCACATCGTCTTCAATCCGCAAGCCGGGGCTTATGAACCCGGCCCGGAATTCTGGCAGACGTCACGCTCGCTGCACGCGCCGCGCGAAGTGCAGACTTCCGGCATCGTGCAGCCCCCCATACACGCGACCGCGGTCTGGCATGTCTATCAACATGGCGCGGATCGGTCCGCTGGACTGGCCTTCCTGCGCGAGATGTATCCCAAGCTGTACGCCTGGCATGCCTATCTGTACCGCGAGCGAGACTTACGCGGCGAGGGGTTGGTGTACATTCGACATCCTTGGGAATCGGGCCAGGACAATTCACCGATCTGGGATCGGTCCCTGGCGCGGCTGCAACTTATGCCGGCACAGGTGCCAACCTATCAGCGAGTCGACACCACCCTGGTCGCCGCCGATGAACGGCCTTCGTCCGCTGAGTACGATCGCTATGCTTACCTGGTCCAGCTGGCGTATGCCAACGATTACGATGAGGCGCGCATCCGGCAGGTCTGTCCCTTCCTGATCGAGGACGTGCTCTTCAATGCACTGCTCGTGCAATCCGGCAACGATCTCGCCCAAATCGCGCTGGCCTTGGGCGAGAACCCATCGCCTTTTTCAGCCCAGGCAGCCCGCACGGCCGCGGCGCTGAACGCTCGCTTGTGGGATGAAGAGCATGCCATCTATTTCGATTACGATCTGGTCGAATCGGCGCCGATTCACGCCCACGTGGCGGCTGGCTTCTCGCCGCTGTTTGCGAATGTGCCGACGATGAAACAGGCGACGCGGATGTTGGACAAACTCAACCAGTGTGGTTTCTGCCCGTTGGACGAGCACTGTTATGCCGTGCCCAGCTACGACAAGCTGGAACCGGGCTTTGCCGGTCAGCGCTACTGGCGCGGACCGATCTGGCTCAACGTGAACTGGCTGCTCTACTGGGGCTTGCGGCGCTATGGCTTTGACGACTATGCGGCCCGCGTCAAAGAGGCCATGATTCTGCTGCCGCAGCGCGCCGGTTTCTATGAATACTTCGATCCCGACACCGGTCGGGGCCACGGCTCCGATCGCTTCTCGTGGTCGGCGGCCTTATTGATTGATCTGCTTTCTGAAGGAGGCGAATCATCATGACTAATCCCATTCAACACGTTCAATCGTTTGGGCAAGCGATCTGGTATGACAACATCCGGCGCGCGATGCTGACATCGGGCGAACTGCAACGGTTGCTGGACGACGGCGTCCTGGGCGTCACCTCGAATCCGGCCATTTTTGAGAAGGCCATCGTCGGCAGCATTGACTACGACACCGCGCTGGAGACGCTCTCGGCGGCCGGGCATGACACGGACGCGATTTACGAAGCGCTGGTGCTGGACGACATCGCCGCCGCCGCCGATCTCCTGCGCCCGATCTACGACCGCACGAACGGGCGCGACGGCTACATCAGTGTCGAGGTGCGCCCCACGCTGGCTCACGACACGGAAGGCACGGTGGCCGAGGCGCGGCGTTTGTTTGCCGCGCTGGCCCGCCCTAACGTGATGATCAAAGTTCCGGCCACCCCCGCCGGCATCCCGGCGATTGAGACGCTCATCGGCGAGGGGATCAACGTCAACGTGACGCTGATTTTTTCACTGGAGTCCTACGAGTGGGTTGCGCAGGCGTATCTTGCCGGACTGGAACGGCGGGCAAGGGCCGGGGAAGATGTGACCCGCGTGGACTCGGTGGCCTCGTTCTTCGTCAGCCGCGTGGATACGGCAGTGGATAGGCAGTTGGAGTCGCTCATCCGCGCCGGGCGCGACGACCTCAGGCCGTTGCTCGGCCAGGCCGCCATCGCCAACTCCAAACTTGCTTATGCCCGCTTCCGGGAACTGTTCGGCGGCGAGCGTTTTGCCGCACTGCGACGCGCAGGCGCAAAGCCGCAGCGTCCGTTGTGGGCCAGCACCGGCACAAAGAATCCGCAGTATCCCGATGTGCTGTACGTCGAGGCGCTGATCGGCCCGGACACGGTCAACACCGTCCCGCCGGGGACGCTTGCCGCGTTCAAGGATCATGGCCGCGCCGCCGCCACGCTGGAGGCAGGGCTGGAGGAGGCCCGGCACGTTCTGGCGCAACTGACCGAGGCCGGGATCGATCTGGCGGCGGTCACGCGCGATCTACAAGATGAGGGTGTGCGGGCGTTCATCGCCTCGTATGACAAGTTGCTGGCGAATATTGACGATAAGCGCGCCCGGCTGCGGGCGAAAACGCACACCCATTCAGCAACGTTCGGGGCGTTCCACGTCGAGGTGGACGCGGCCCTTGCCGACCTGCAGCGGCGCAATATCGTCGCGCGCATCTGGGCCAAAGATCACACCGTCTGGAAACCTGACTCCCGTGAGATTGCCGACCGCCTCGGCTGGCTGACGGTGGCCGATACACTTCGGGAACACGCCAAAGACCTGGCCGCCCTGGCCGACGAGATTCGCGCGGCGGGCTTCACGGACGTAGTTCTGCTCGGCATGGGCGGGAGCAGCCTCGCGCCCGAAGTTCTGCGCGCGACTTTCGGGAAGCGGCACGGCTATCCCCGCCTGCGCGTGCTCGACTCGACCGTGCCGGCGTGGGTGCGGCGCGTGACTCGCGCCATTGACCCGGCGCGCGCGCTCTTCATCGTGTCCAGCAAATCCGGCGGCACTCTCGAAGTCCTCTCGTTCTTCAAACGCTTCCACGCGCTTGTGGTCAAGGCGAAAGGTGAACGCGCCGGGGAGAACTTCATCGCCATCACCGATCCCGGCACGAACCTGCAACGCCTGGCCGAGGCCCATCGCTTCCGCCGTGTCTTCCTCAATCCGCCGGACATCGGCGGCCGCTATTCGGCGCTCTCGTATTTTGGTTTGGTTCCGGCGGCGCTGACCGGGGTTGACGTTCACGAATTGCTGGCCCGGGGCGAATGCATGGCCGAGGCCTGCGCCTCGTGTGTGCCGGCGCACGAGAATCCGGGCGCGTGGTTGGGCGCGGCCTTGGGGACGCTGGCGAGTGCCGGGCGGGACAAAGTGACCTTCGTCACTTCTCCAGTGATCTCAACCTTCGGGTTGTGGGCCGAGCAGTTGATCGCCGAGAGCACCGGCAAAGAGGGGAGAGGCATTTTGCCGGTAGCGTTAGAGCCGTTGATGGGGGTTGGCGACTATGGAAACGACCGCCTCTTTGCCTATTTGCGGCTGGACGGTGATGACAACCGCGCGCCCGACGATCATGTGGCCGCGCTGGAGAGAGCCGGGCAACCGGTGATCCGGCTGACGCTGCGCGATCGCTATGACCTCGGCGCGGAATTCTTTCGCTGGGAGTTCGCCACGGCCATCGCCGGCGCGCTCCTCGGCATTCATCCCTTCGATCAGCCGAACGTGCAGGAGAGCAAAGACAACACCGCCGCCGTTCTCCGCGAGGCGCAGGCGACCGGGCAGATGCCGCCGACGGAGACAACCGGCGCACTGGCCGACCTGTTGGCGGCGGCGCAACCCGGCGACTATCTGGCGATCATGGCCTACGTGAACGGCACACCCCAGGTAGAGGCCGCACTGGAAGACTTGCGCTCGGCGATTATGGGATACTATCATCTGCCGAATACGCTCGGCTATGGCCCGCGCTTTCTGCATTCGACCGGCCAGTTGCACAAAGGCGGCGCGAATAACGGCCTTTTTGTGCAGCTGGTTGCCGATTGGGGCGAGGACTTGGCGGTGCCGGGTGAGCCATACACCTTCGCCGGGCTTGCGGCCTCGCAGGTTGTGGGCGATTACGCTTCGCTAGACGACCATGGGCGGCGCGTCATTCGCATCCATCTGGGACACACGGCGGCGGCAGGGATTGGCCGCCTGGCGGTCGAGATCAGCAGGCAGGGCTCTCCGAAGAGAGGCCGCCGATGATCCGCGCAGTCCTCTTTGACCTCGACGGGACGCTGGTCAAGACGGAGTGGCTGAAGAGCCTCTCGTATGCGAAAGCGGTGCAGGCGCTCAGCCCGACGCCGGTGGCCGCCGAAGCGGCGCAAGAAGTGTTCAAAGAGGTGGTGGGCCGCTCACGCGAGGAAGTCTCTACCACGTTGCTCCAACGCTTCGGGCTGGAGGCGGCGGCGCGGGCGCGCCTCGGCGAGCACGACGCGCAGTATCCGTGGCAAGTGTTGGCCCGGCTGCGCCTGAGACTCTACGACGAGATGCTGGCCGATGTCGCAGTGCTCCGCGCCAACCAATGGCCGCACAACGTCGAATTGTTGCGGGCCGCGAGGCGCGGTGGTTGTCGCACGGCGCTGGCGAGCATGTCGTACTGTGATCAAGTCATGCGGATTCTCCGGGCCGTTGGCCTGGAAGATCAATTTGACGTGATCCTGTCGCGCGACGACGTCGAGCATCCCAAGCCCGATCCGGAGATTTACCTTACGGCGGCGCGACTCGTCGAGACCGCGCCCGCGGACTGTTTGGTCATCGAAGACTCCCCGGCGGGTGTGCAAGCCGCCGTCGCCGCCGGGATGAACTGTATTGCCGTCGCCACGCCGCTCACGCGGGAAAGATTGCACTCACAGACTCTCCTCGCGCCGGAGTGGATCGTGGACGACCCGGCGACGTTGCCAACCGTTGTTGAACGGTTGATGGCGCAGCGAAACTTATGAGCATCGAGCGACCCTACGTGATACTGAATGCCGCCGTTACAGCGGATGGCAAGACGGACACAATCGCGCGGCAGGGTGCCGCGATCTCGTCACCACTCGATTTGGCGCGTGTCGACCGTCTGCGCGCCGGTAGCGACGCGATTATGGTCGGCGGTCGAACGTTGCTAGGTGATGACCCGCGCTTGATCGTGAAGACGGAAGCCCTGCGGGCTGAACGTCGCGCGCGCGGCCTCGATGAAAACCCGATCAAAGTCGGTGTCGTCACCAACGCAAACGCTTTGCGGCTGGACGGCCGCTTCATGACGTTCGGCCCGGCGCGGAGGATCGTCTTCACGACTGACCAAACGGATCAAGCGCAGGTCGAACGATTGCGTGAGCGAGAGATTGAGGTCGTGGTCCTCGGCGCTCAACGCGTGGATTTGACGGCGGCTCTGCATTATTTGAAACAGGCCGGCGTGCAACATCTGCTGGTTGAAGGCGGCGGCGTGCTGAATGCCGAGTTGCTGCGAAAGAACCTGGTGGATGAGATCCATCTCTACATCGCGCCGCTCATCTTTGGCGGCGTATCGGCGCCGACGTTTGTGAGTGGCGATGGGTGGTTGCGTGACGAGGCTCTCCAGTTGCAGTTGGCGGCCGTCGAGCGCGTAGACGACGGAATTGTCGTACACTATGTGCCACAGACTGTTTAGATCAACTTATCACTCGCAAGGAGAACGCGTATGTCACTCACGCATCTGCAAATCAAGGAATTGTTGGACGAAAACCGCCATCACGAGTGCGAGGGTTACGGCACAGACGGCATCTGTGTCCGCATTGCGGCCATCGGCGATCTACCCTCGCGTTTCGGGCAGTTCCACGTTGTGGCGTTTTGGAACAACAGGGATGGCAAGGAACATGCCGCATTCGTCCATGGCGATGTCTGCGAGGCCGAAGACGTCCCGGTGCGCCTGCACTCCGAATGCTTGACCGGCGACGCCATCTGTTCCCTGCGCTGCGACTGCCGCGATCAACTTGAGGCGGCGCTGAAAGCCATCGGCCAAACGGACAAAGGCATTCTGCTATATTTGCGGCAGGAGGGTCGCGGCATTGGCTTCCTCAACAAGATTCGCGCCTATGGCCTGCAGGATCACGGCTACGACACCGTCGAAGCGAATCTTGCATTGGGTTTCCGCGACGACGAGCGCGACTACGCCGTGGCGGCACATATGCTGGCGTCGCTGAAGGTCAAATCGGTGCGTCTCATGACCAACAACCCGCGCAAGATTAACGATCTCACAGCGCATGGCATCAAAGTGACGGAGCGCATCCCGCTGATCATCCCGCCGAATCCGTATAACCGATTCTACCTGGAAACAAAAGCCGCCAAGTCCGGCCACCTGATCGATTTCAACGGCAAAGAACACTTGCTGGAACAGATTGATCGCCCGATTGTGGATGGGATGACGCCCGATCAAATTGCCGAGATGGATAGCGCGCAGAACAACGGAAATGGAGCAGGTCAATGAGTGGCGCAAGTCGAGTGGCCGTGATTACGGGCGCGGCTGGCGGCCTGGGCCGTATCGTGACCAGGCATCTGGCGGAGCGCGGAACCCGGCTGGCCCTGTTTGGCACGCATGTCGATCGGCTGAACGAGCTGGTTCGCGAACTGAATCTGCCGGATGATGGGGTTTTGACGATGGCGGTCGATCTGGGCAATGCGGACGCGGTGAAAGCCGCGGCAGAGGCCGTGATCAAGAAATTTGGCCGGGTGGAAATCCTGCTGCACTTCGTCGGCGGCTGGGCGGGCGGCAAACTCGTGACCGAAGTCGCGGCGAGTGTAGTCAACGATATGCTGCAACAACATTTGTGGACGACGTTTAACGTGGCACAGGCGTTTGTCCCGGCGCTGGTGGCGAATGGCTGAGGCCGACTCATCGTGATTTCGTCGCCCGATGCCGGGAATCCGCCGGCAAAAAGTGCTCCTTACGCCGTCGGAAAAGCCGCGCAAGAGACGTTGATCCTGACGCCGGCCGAAGAACTCAAAGACACCGGTGTCACGGCCAACGTCCTGCGCGCTCGCGCGATCGATACCAGGCACGAACGCGATCAAGCACGGACGCCTAGGAACGCGTCGCGGACCACTCCCGAAGAGATCGCCGCAACGATTTCGTACCTGTGCTCTGACGCTGCGGGCGTGATCAACGGCGCGCGGATTCCGTTGTATGGCAGCCCGTAGCTTGTACTAATCACATTACTTGAGGAGACTCCTATGGAACTGGGCATGATTGGTCTGGGCAAGATGGGCGCAAACATGACGCGCCGACTGTTGAAAGGCGGCCATCGAGTCGCGGTCTTCGACCCACGGCCGGAGGCAGTAAAGGAACTGGAGGGCATGGGGGCGAACGGTGCCGGCTCACTTGCCGAACTCGTCGGCAATTTGAAACCGCCGCGCACCCTGTGGGTAATGGTGCCCTCGGGTAAGATCACCGAAGATACTATCTGGTCGCTGGCTGGTTTCCTGTCGGCGGGCGATACCGTCATTGACGGCGGCAACTCCAATTACAAGGACTCACAGCGCCGGGCGGAGGCGCTCAAGGCCAGGGGGCTTTCCTTCATTGACGTGGGCACCAGCGGCGGCATCTGGGGACTGGCCGAAGGTTACAGCCTGATGATCGGGGGCGAGCCGGACGCCGTCGAGCGGCAGCGGGCGATCTTCGAGACTCTGGCGCCCGCCCCGGACAAGGGCTGGGGGCGCGTCGGGCCTTCGGGCGCCGGCCACTTCGTTAAGATGATCCACAACGGTATCGAGTACGGGCTGATGCAGGCTTACGCCGAGGGCTTCGAGATCATGAAAGCGAAGACGGAATTCAACCTGCGTCTGCCCCAGATTGCCGAAATCTGGCGCTCCGGAAGCGTGGTGCGCTCGTGGCTGCTCGACCTCACGGCCCGCGCGCTGGCCGAGGACGAGGACTTGAGGGCGGTCAAAGCCTGGGTGCCAGACTCCGGCGAGGGGCGCTGGACGGTGTTCGAAGCGATTGACCTCGACGTGGCCGCGCCGGTCATCACCGCCGCGCTCCAGCGTCGGCTCCGCTCCCGCGCCGCCGAACCGTTCTCCGATAAGCTGCTCGCGGCGCTGCGGAATCAATTCGGCGGGCACGCCGTGAAGCGAGTGAGGGAGTGATGGCTAACTCTACGACGATAGTCATCTTCGGCGCGTCCGGCGACCTGACGCAGCGCAAGCTCGTCCCGGCATTGTTCAACCTGTATCGCAAGCGCCGACTTCCCGCCGACTTTCGTATCGTCGGAGTGGCAATGACGGAATGGCAGGATGCCGATTTTCGCGCCGCGGTGCGCGTCGGGGTAGACCGGTTCTCCGGCTACGAATTCACCGGGGAAGAATGGGCCGCATTCGCGGCGCGCCTGTATTATCGCCCCGGCAATTTCACGATGGTGAGAGACTTCGAGCAACTGGCGAAGACACTGGCCGAATTGGAAAGCGGCCCGGCCGATCGCCTATACTATCTGGCGACGCCGCCGCGTTTCTACGCCGACATCGTCGCCCGGCTCGGCCAGACCGGTCTGACGGTTGAACGGGATGGTTGGCGGCGGGTGATCATCGAGAAGCCGTTCGGCAGCGACTTGACGTCGGCGCGGGCGCTCAATCAAAGCCTTCATCATGTGCTGGACGAGAAGCAAATCTACCGCATTGATCACTACCTCGGCAAAGAGACGGTACAGAACTTGCTGGTCTTTCGATTTGCCAACGCCATCTTCGAGCCGGTGTGGAATCGAAACTACGTGGATCACGTGCAGATCACCGTCGCCGAGGAGGTGGGGGTGGAGCACCGCGCCGGCTATTACGACGGAGCGGGCGTCCTGCGGGACATGTTCCAGAACCACCTCCTGCAACTGCTCTCGCTGGTGGCCATGGAACCGCCCGGCTCGTTCAAGGCCGACGCCCTCCGCAACGAAAAGGTGAAAGTGATGAGCGCGGTGCGGCCCATCCCGGCCGGGCGAGTCGGTGACCACACGGTGCGGGGGCAGTACCGCGGGTATTGCGGCGAGCCGGGCGTCGCCCCAGACTCGCAGACGGAAACCTACGCCGCGCTGCGACTCTTCATTGATAACTGGCGCTGGCAGGGCGTGCCGTTTTATCTGCGTTCCGGGAAGCGCCTGGCCGAGAAGACGACCGAGATTGTCATCCAATTCAAATGCCCACCGACGGTGATGTTCCCGCTCTCGCCGGGATACGACCTCACACCCAATATCCTTGCCCTTTGCCTTCAACCGGACGAGGGAATCCATCTGCGCTTTGAGGCCAAAGTCCCGGATACGGCGGCCGATATGCGCTCGGTGGACATGGAATTCCACTACCGCACCTCCTTCGGCCCCGCGGCCATCCCCGAGGCCTACGAGCGGCTGTTGCTCGACGCGCTTCAGGGCGATGCCGCGTTGTTCACGCGCAGCGATCGAATTGAACTCGCCTGGGAACTGATCGATCCGATCCTCGCCGCTTGGCGTCAGCCGGGCGGGCCGCCGCCGGCGATCTACGACCCCGGCGCGTGGGGGCCGACCGAGGCCGACGAACTTCTGGCGCGCGATGGACGCGCCTGGCTTCATAGTTGCGGGCGACATGCAGGTTGATTCAGCAATGGATTCGGCGGAGGGCATTCGCGCGTTGAAGATTTCGCTGGCCGGTTTATTGGCCACGGCGACCTTCCAGGGCGTGATCGCGGTTGCGGGCGGAAGCGCCGGACTGCTGGCCGACACGATTCACA
Source organism: Chloroflexota bacterium (assembly GCA_016213135.1). GTDB lineage: Bacteria > Chloroflexota > Anaerolineae > Anaerolineales > VGOW01 > VGOW01. Next base: position 96,246 of record JACRBQ010000036.1, read on the forward strand.
ACTTTGCCGACGCGTTCACGGCGGTGCCGTTGTGGATCGCTTTCGCTCTCGCCCGCCGCGCGGCGAACAAACGATTCACCTACGGCTACGGGCGCGCAGAGGATCTGGCCGGGCTGGTGGTTTTGCTGTTCGTCGTTCTCAGCGCGGCCACTGCCGGAATCGAATCATACCGGAAGCTGACATTGGCCGACTCACCGAAATTGATCGGGGCCAGCATCGTGGCCGCAGTGGTTGGCATGGTTGGCAACGAAGCAGTAGCGCGCTACAAGATTCGGGTGGGCGAAAAGATCGGCAGCGCGGTATTGGTGGCCGAAGGCCGCCACTCGCGCATCGACTCGCTCACCTCGTTGGCGGCCGGGATCGGACTCGTCGGCGTATGGCTCGGTTTCCCTCTCGCCGACCCCATCGCCGGGTTGGTGATCACCCTGGCCATTGCCGGGATTCTATGGGAAGTGGGGCGCGATATTTTGGGGCGGTTACTAGATGCGATTGAGCCGGAAACCGTGGACGAGATCGCGCGCCTCGCCTCGGGCGTCAGTGGCGTGCAGGAAGTGCGCGGTATCCGGGTGCGCTGGCTGGGGCACAATATCACGGTGGAATTGCAGATCTGCGTGGATGGGCGCCTGCCTGTGACGGACGCGCACACCATCGCCGAGCGCGTGCGCGGCGAATTGCTCGGCCACATACCGAAGATCAATGACGTGATTGTGCACGTCGATCCGGTGGAGACCTATGCCGGGGAGCACCATTTGAAAGGGGATGAACACAGGTGAGCGTGGATACTCCTGTAAGTATTCCGTTCTCAAGGAGTCTCAGCGGCCGCCTGCTGTTGCTTCTGCTCGGACTCACCGCCCTGCCGGCCCTGCTCATCGGCGGGCTGGCCTACCGCAACGCGCGCCAAACGATTGAAGATCGGGTGGTCGCCCAATTGACTTCGGTGGCCGACCTGAAGAAGGAGCAGATCGCATCGTGGCTGGAGAATCGAGTCGCGGATTCGCGCCTGCTGGCCGACAACTTCCTCAACGAAGAGCATTTTACGTTCATCCTCGATCCCGATTCGGACCCCAAACAGAGCGCGGCCTTCGCCGCCTTCCTCACCGACAACCTCTTGAGCGTTCAGCAAGCCCGCGACGGCTACAGCGAAATCTTTTTCGCGGACACTGCCGGGAAGATCATCCTGTCCACCGATGCCTCCCGCCTCGGCGCGAGCGCGGCAGACTACGCCGCCGTCGCCCTGACTCTGGCCTCGCCAACCGGCGAATACATCGAAGACATCCACCGTGAGGCCGGGAGCGGCCAGATCGAAATGGCCTTCGGGCACGCGCTGCACAAAGTGGATTTGAACACGAACACGATTCTGCCTGAAGTCAACGGCGTGGTCGTCATCCGCGTGCGGATGGACGAGACTCTGTATCCGCTCCTCCGCGAATGGCCCGGCATGGGCGGCACGGGCGAAACCCTGCTCGTGCGCGCCGAGGGCGACAGCACGGTTTTCCTCAACCCTCTGCGTTTTGACGAGAACGCCGCGCTCAACCGGCGCGTGCCATTCGGCGCGCCGAATGCGAGACCGGCGCAGTTGGCCGCCGCCGCGCAAGAAGGCGTCATCGAAACGCCCGACTATCGCGGCGTGCCGGTGCTGGCCGCGTATCGCGCCATTCCCATCACCGGCTGGGGCTTCGTCGCCAAACAAGACATGGCCGAATCCTTCGCGCCGGTGGCAGAACTCACGCGCCAAGTGATCGGCGTGACCGTGGTGGTGTTGCTCGCCGCCCTGCTCGCCGCCGCCCTGCTGGCCCGCGCCCTCACCCGCCCGCTGGCGCGGCTGGTCGGCGCCGCCCGTGCCGTCGCCGCCGGAAAATTCGACGACGGCCTGCCGCTTCATCGGAGCGACGAGATCGGGCAACTCGCCGGCGCCTTTCAAACCATGATCGCCGCCGTGCGCGAGCGCGAAGCTGAACTCAAAACACACGCCGAGGAACTCCGGCTTCTCAACGACCTGGGCCGCGATATGGCCGCCACGCTCGACCTGCGGCAAATCGCCGTCCACGCGGTCGCTCACATCGCCGAACGATTCGACGATTGCCTCTCAGGTCTGTTGTTGTACGACGCGGCGCGCGAAGAATTGGTCGCCTACGCCGCCGCCGGGCGCGGCGCGCAGTTGATCGCGCCCGGCGAGCGCACCCCGTTGGGGCGCGGCCTGATTGGGCAGGCCGCCCTCACGCGCCGGACTCAATTGACCGACGACCCGGCCGCGCGCGCTCATTTCGTGCCGTTGCCCGGACTCGATGTGCGCGCGGAAGTTGCCATCCCGATCCGGCGCGAAGACGAACTGCTCGGTGTCTTGGTGGTGAGCAGTGATCGTCAGCACGTGTTTCGTGCTGACGACATTGTGCTACTGGAAACATTGGCCGCGCAGTTGGCCCCGGCCATTGATAACGCCCGGCTGTTCCGTGATCTCAGCGCCTCGTACGATCACACGCTCGACGCGCTCGTCGCCGCGCTGGACGCCCGCGACAAGGAAACCGAAGGCCACTCCCGCCGCGTCGTCATCTACACCATGGCCCTCGTTCGACAACTGGGTGTCGGCGGCGACGAAGAAGAACGCGCCATCATCCGGCGCGGCGCGCTCTTGCACGACATCGGCAAGATCGGCGTGCCGGATGCCATTCTGCTCAAGCCCGGCCCGCTCACCGACGACGAGCGCGCGGTCATGCGCCGCCACCCCGAATGGGGGGAACGCATTCTATCCGGCATTCCGTTTTTGGCGGGCGCGGCCGGAATTGTGTGCGCCCATCAAGAACGCTGGGACGGCAAAGGGTATCCGCGCGAGTTGCAAGGGGAAACTATCCCGCTCGGCGCGCGCATCTTCGCCATCGCCGACACGTTCGACGCCATCACTTCCGACCGCCCGTACCGCGCCGCGAGGCCGTATGCCACCGCCCGCGCCGAGATCGAAGCCGGGAGCGGAACACAATTCGACCCGCGCGCCGTCGAAGCCTTCTTACGCATTCCCGCCGACGAGTGGGCGCGTCTGCGCGACAAAGCAAAACTCTCGCCCGTCGCGGCCGGGCCGCTCCCGCTGTGGGCCGAGCCGCCGACGGAGTTGGCGGCGCTCAACCGGTTGATCGCCGCCGTGAGCGGTTCGCTCGATCTCGATAATATTCTGCGCGAAGCGGCGCGCACGACTGTGGAAACTCTGGGCGCGGCCGCAGCGGGGTTGTTCCTCTACGAATCGGAAACCGACACCCTGTCTCTCGCCGCCGATGACAGCCTGCCTGAGAATCTCAAGGCTCACTTTGCCCGTTTTCCGGTCACCGGTTTCCACAACGAAGCCGTCGTGCGCGAGTCTCGCACTCGCATCCACGGCAATGTCGCCGATGTGCCGGTGTTTGTGGAACTCGGCCTGCCCTCTGCCAAACCGGATTGGGGCGCGTATCTCTGCGTGCCGCTCACTGCCAAAGGCAGCGTCACCGGCGTGATGGGCATCTTCAGCCGCCGCCTGCGCGCCTTCGACGAGGGCGAGGTGTCGCTGTATCAGGCCATCGGTGAGCAAATCGGGTTGGCGATTGCCAATGCGCGTCTGCATGAGTCGGTTCAGCATCTGGCCGTCACCGACGGCCTCACCGGCGCGTTCAACCGCCGCTATTTGGATGAATTTTTGGCAAAGGAACTTCAACGTTGCGCTCGCTACCAGCGCGGCGTTTCCCTCATCTTGTTGGATATCGATCACTTCAAAGAATATAACGACGCTTACGGCCATCCGGCGGGCGACGAAGCGCTGCGTCAGGTGGTGGGCGTGCTGCAGAAAAATGTGCGGGCGGTGGATATTGTGGCGCGTTATGGCGGCGAGGAGTTTGCCGTCGTTCTGCCGGAGACCGACGCGGCCGGAGCGCAGGCCGCCGCCGAAAAGATTCGCGCCGCGATTGAAGCGCACGAATTCCAGCATGGTCATCTAACCGCCAGCCTCGGCGTGGCGCACTGCGCCGCGACTCTGGAGGCCACACCCGAAACCATTATCGCTATGGCCGATCGAGCGCTCTACAATGCCAAGCGCAACGGGCGCAACTGCGTCTGCGCCTGGGAGCCGGGATTGGCTGACTTGCCGAGGCAGACGGCGTGAGCGTGGCGGCTCGCTCCTCGCTGAGCCGTTCCTTGCCATCAGCAACGTTCGGCCAACGTCGGCGCGGGTCAACAGCCCTACGACCTTGCCCCCGTGCAGGATAGGCGACTGATGGCGATCACGCTTGATCATCAAAGCGGCCGCCTTCATCAACGGCGTATCATCGCTTGCTGAGATTGGGTGATCGTTCATGATTTGTTGCACTGCCAGCAGTTTCCAAATTTCCAATGGTTGCGTTGCATCGCAGTGTTCCGACGCATGCCCGTGATAACCGGCCGGGATCAGCGAAGTCAACAGGTCTGCCAACCGGATTACTCCCACGAGTCGATCACCGGCCATTACCGCGAGAGCAGTCACTCCATGCGCGATCATTAACTCGGCGGCCTCATGGAGAGTTGCCTCTGGGCGAGTATGGATACTGTCTACCCGCATCGCATTCCTTACTAATGGCTTACTAAGAGGGTCTTTCCAAAGTCCATTGACAAAAGACCATGCCTGTGCGCGTGGGAGCGGGTTGCACCCGCGATGGCGTGGAATTGCGGCAGGCCCGCTCGCGGCTACAAGCCGCTCCTACCATTTCATGGCCTGTCGCCGACTTTGGAAAGGCCCTCCTTACTAAGGGTGCCCGTCAAAGTTTTGGGAGCGACAGGGACGGGAGTAAGATAGAGGAATTCACCGACAGTCCCTTCCACCTTTGGAGGCCACATGAAACGAACCGACTTCGACCGTACTTGGCGAGAACTGAGTGAAGACGTCATCACTGGGATGAAAGAGTGGCGCTTGCAGCACCCCAAAGCGACATTCGCGGAAATCGAAAGAGCGTTGGATGAACGTCTGGCCCGGTTGCGGGCGCGGATGTTGCAAGATGCAGCGCTGGCCAGTGCCGCTGGCGACTGGACGGCTGAGCCAGAAGCCGAACGGCCGGTCTGTCCTGAGTGCGGGCATGTGCTGACCTCGCAAGGGAGCCAGACGCGCCAGTTCCAAACCCAGGGGCGACAGGAAATCATTCTAGAACGGAAGTATGGGGTCTGTCCAGCCTGCGGAACTGGGCTTTTTCCCCTTGGATGAGGAGTTGCAGTTGTTGCCAGGCAGCCTGACCCCGACCCTCCACGAATACTTGGTGCGCTTAGGGGCCTGGATGCCATTTGACAAAGCCGGGCAACTGTTGGCCGACTTCATGCGCCTGAGTTCGGTCAGTGACCCCACGGCGCGGCGGCAAACCCAGGCGGCGGGGGCGGCCTACGTGGCCCTGCAAACGCAGACGGTCGAGCAGTTAGAGAAGACGGCCCCTCTGCCGACGGTCGCTCCGGCCAAGCTGGGGATTGAAGTCGATGGGGCGATGGTGCCGCTCGTCAGTGGCGAATGGGCCGAAGTCAAGACGGTCATCATTGGGGAAGTCAGTCCGCCAGAGTTCGTCAAGGGCGAAAAGCAGGTGCGATTGACAGCCCTGTCTTCATTTTCCCGCCTGGCCGATTGCGACACCTTTAGCCGTCTGGCCTTGGCGGAGACGCACCGCCGCGGGCTGGAGCGCGCCGGGCAAGTGGCGGCCATCACCGATGGGGCGGAGTGGATACAAGGCTTTCTCGATTTCCACGCTCAACAACGTCTCGCGTTGGACGGTGGGGTTGACCGGCACGCTTTTCGGCGGGTACTCTACGTCCATTTTCTGGTTGCTGTACCGGCTGGCCCCGGAAGTGCGCCGCGAGTTCGGCTTCAACGACGAGCGGCGCTGGACGGAGAAGTATGGCCTGCTCAAGCGCGTGGCCTACACCGACGGCGAAGTAGCCGACGACGGCGTGTTCACCGGCACCAAGTTCTTCGAAACGGTGAGCGAGAAACCGGGCATCAGCCCGGCCATCGCCGGTGTCGGCCTGAAGTTCTGCACCTTCAGCAGTTTGAAGGACATCGGCCTGCCGCTGCCGGACTACTCGGAAAACATCGTCCGGCTGGAAATGACGGACGCGATGGCAGAGCAGTACGCCGAAGCCGACGGGTCGCAGGACAGCCCGCCGGAGGGCCTGTTTAAGTGGGCGCTGGACGCGCAGAAGGAAGAAACGGGCAAGGGCGCAATCGGCGTGTGGCTGAACACCGCCCTGCACCGGCCCGACGCCATGTTCCGGCCCGAAGACGTGTGGTTCAATC
>JACRBQ010000037.1 GCA_016213135.1 Chloroflexota bacterium
GCTCCACCTGGGGCTAACGTGCGCTCGCCATGGTCACACGAGCCAACCCCCCCCCGGCCAGGGGTGGCGCTAGCCCCGGCCGGGGGGAGCTGGCTCCAGCACCAGGGACCCCCGCCGGGGACCACCAGCATCACTCGGACCTCGCGTTTTTCAAGCTCTCCCGGAACCTAAAGCTTTCCCTGTTCATGGCCAGGATATGAGCATGGTGGGTCAGCCGGTCCAGCAGGGCTCCGGTTAGTTGTTCACTGCCGAACACCTGCGGCCACTGAGAAAACTCCAGATTGGTGGTGATGATCAGGGACTGCCGCTCATAGCCTTGGGCCACCACCTGGAAGAACAGCTGGGACCCTTTTTCTGAAAAAGGCAAATAACCGACCTCGTCGATGATCAAGAGATCCGTCTGGGACAGGTTTCTCTCCAGGTGGGAGAGCCGCAAGCCGGCCTGGGCCTCAGCCAGCTGGTTAATAAGACCTGCCGCCGTGAGAAACCGCACTTTCTTGCCCTGCTGACAGGCCAGGAGCCCCAGGGCCGTGGCCAGATGGGTCTTGCCGGTGCCGCTGTTTCCCATGAGGATCAGATTCTCCTTGCGTTCCAGGTACTCCCCCTGGGCCAGGCTCAAGACCTTGGCCTTGTTGAGAGAGGGCACACAGGTGAAGTCAAACTGGTCCAGTGTCTTGACCACCTGGAACCTGGCCAGCCGCAGCCTCTTCTGGTGGGCGTTCTCTTCCCGCTGCTGAGCCTCCAACTCCACCAGCGCCAGCAGGAACACCTCATAGGAAAAATTTCCCTGCACGGCCTGTCGGGCTACTTCCTGGTAATGCCGACATACGGCCGGCAGTCGCAACTGTTTCAGATAGGCCTCGAGGAGCATGCTCTTTTCCATGGCGCCCCTCCTTAACCTTGCACCAGCCGGTCGAAGTGGTCCACCCGGTTAGGCCACACTGGCAACGGAGAACAGCGCCAGGAGGGCTCCGGCTGTCCGTTGAGCAGGCTCTTGACCGCCTCGTAACTGAACACCCCCATCGTGGCGGCCTGTTCCACCGCCGCAGTGACTACGGGCAGGGGATGATCCTGGAGCAACATCAATATCTGGATATACTCCCGGGTGCCGTCCTGGCCTTCCCGGCGCTCCCGCAACTGCCGGTGATAGGCCTCATACACCGGCGGCAGCGGCCACTTAAGGATCGGCGTCGCCCGGGGGAAGGCGCCGGGCTTCTTCAACAAGACCGGCAGGTAATGATGGGGGTTAAGGACCTCTTCCTCCCGGCCGTAGCTGCGGCCATGGGAGGCAATCTTTTGGTCCTGCCAGGCTATCTCTACCCGGAACACATAGGCCCGGATGGTCACCACCTGCCCCACATACCGGGGCGGTACCGAATACCAGTTCCCGGCAAACCGCACCTGCTGACGCCGGTTGACCTTGCCGGACCGGAAGACACACGCCGCCGGCAGTTTTTGGGGCAAGGACCGGAGACTTTCCTGCTCTTCCCGCCAGAGATCCTCAACCGTCCGGCCGCCGCGCCGGCGCTCCCGGGCATCCCGGTCACAACAGGCCGACAAGTAGGCATTGAGGGCCCCGTAATCATCAAACTCCGGCGGCGGCACCAAAAAATTGCGGCGCACGTAGCCTACCAGGTTTTCCACTGCGCCCTTCTCCTGCCCCCGGCCAGGGGTGACGTACTCACTCTCGAACAAAAAGTGGGAGCGGAAGGCCACCCAGGCAGTCTGTTCCTGACGGTTTTTTCCATGCAAGATCTTTTGCACCGCCGGCTTCAGGTTGTCGTAGCGCATCCGCCCCGGCGTCCCGCCTAGATAGAGAAGCCTCGCAGATGGCATTCAAACAGGGCTTCCTGTTTCTCCGACGGCAGAGCGCAGACAAAATAATGGCTTGAGTAATCCAGGCGCAGACAACCCAAATGCACCCTGGTTTCCCGGCCC
>JACRBQ010000039.1 GCA_016213135.1 Chloroflexota bacterium
AGGTCGATCAGCCGATCCTGATCGATCATGACGTTGTTGGTCAGCGGCACTTGCCGCGCGCCGTTGATGAGTTCTTCCAGTCGGTCGACGAGATGAAGGATGTCCATAAGAGTCTCCGGGTCAATCTCTCAACGCAGTCATTGGCACCACGGTTTGGCCTTCGCCCAGTTCGCGAAAGCGGCGGGCCAGCGCCGCCAGCACCACGGGCGGCACCATCGAGCCGGCGTCGCCGCCGAGCGAGACGATCTCGCGCACGGTGGTCGAGCTGAGAAAAGTATGCTCCTCGCGGGTGACCAGCGCGCACACTTCAATATCCGGCGTCAGCCGCCGGTTGGCCAAGGCCATGCGGAACTCGTGCTCGAAGTCGGAAAACACCCGCAGGCCGCGGAGGATCACTTTGGCATTCACCGTTTTGCAAAAATCCACGGTGAGGCCGCTGTAGCCGGTGACGGTGATGCCGTCGACGTCGGCAAACACGCCGCGCACCAGCGCCAGCCGCTCCTCCGGCGAAAACAGCAGCGATTTGAGCGGGCGGTCGTACACGCCGACAATCAGCTTTTCGAAAATCGCCGCGCCGCGCATGGCAATATCAATGTGCCCGTAATGCACCGGGTCAAACGTACCGGGGAAAAATGCAGTGATGCCCATGATTATCTAATAATGATGAATGATGAATGCGGAATGCGGAATGACGATCTTGACACATTCATCCTTCATCGTTCATCCTTCATCCTTCAACTAACGTCTCCTGCGCCCTCAACGGCGTTCCAAAACGCGGCCAGGTTTCCGGCCAACAGCCCGTGCTCCGGGGCTTGTAGTTGCGGGTCGGCGGCGAACACGGTTTCGGCCTCGCGGCGGGCCAGATCGATCAGCGGGACGGCAAGCCGGGTGAGCTTGGCCATGCGCAGCGCGCCGAACCCGGCCTGTTGCGTGCCGAGGAACTGGCCCGGGCCGCGCAACTCCAAATCCTTTTCGGCCAGCACAAATCCGTCCTGCGTTTGCTCCATCGCCTTCAGCCGTTCGTTCTCGTCGGCCTTCAGCCCCGGCCCCAAATCCGAGGCCAGCAAACAATACGAGAGGTGCGTTCCCCGCCCCACCCGGCCACGGAACTGGTGCAGTTGCGCCAGCCCGAAGCGGTTGGCCCCTTCCACCAGCATCGTGCTGGCGTTGGGCACGTCCACCCCCACTTCCACCACCGAGGTGGAAACCAGAATGTGCGTCTCGCCGTCGCGGAAGGCGCGCATCACTTCTTCTTTTTCGTCCGCTTTCATTCTGCCGTGAAGCAGCCCCAGGCGCAAGTCGGGAAAAACCTGCTTCTGCAGCCGGGCGTGCTCGTCTACCGCCGCCTTGGCCTCGATTTTATCCGACTCTTCCACCAGCGGGCAAATGACGAACGCCTGCCGCCCCTGCTGAATCTGCCGGCGCAGAAAGGCATAAGCCCGCTCGCGCTCGTTCACGTACAGCACGCGGGTATCAATGGGCCGGCGGCCCGGCGGCATCTCGTTCAAAATCGACAGATCGAGATCGCCGTACAGTGTCAGCGCCAGCGTGCGCGGAATGGGCGTGGCCGTCATCACCAGCACGTGCGGGTTGGCGCCTTTGCCGCGCAGCCTCGCCCGCTGCGCCACCCCGAACCGGTGCTGCTCGTCCACCACCACCAGCCCCAGGTTGGCAAATTCCACCCGGTCTTGAATAATGGCCTGCGTGCCGATCACCATTTTGAGCGAGCCGTCGCGCAGCCCGGCATAGATCGTTGCCTTCTCTGCGTCGGGCGTCGAGCCGAGCAACAGCGCCACGTCGCCGCGCTTCAGCAGCCCGGTCACGTTGCGGTAGTGCTGCTCGGCCAAAATGGTCGTCGGGGCCATCAGCGCCGACTGCGCCCCGCCCTCGGCGGCTGCCAGCATGGCCAACGCCGCCACCACGGTTTTGCCGGAGCCGACGTCGCCCTGCAACAAACGGTTCATCGGCGCCGGGCGGGCCAGGTCGGCGCGAATGTCGGCCAGCGCCCGAGTCTGCGCCTCGGTCAGCGCATAGGGCAACCCGCTCAGCGCCGTCGCCAGCGCCTCCTCCGAAACAGCCAGAGCCTGCCCGGCCACCGATTGCCACTCGGCCCGCTGGCGGCGCAGCCCCAACTGCAACAACAACAACTCGTCGAAGGCCAGCCGCTTGCGCGCCGCCGCCAGCGACTCCTGCGTATCGGGGAAGTGAATCTGCAACAGCGCCTCGCCGAAGGGCAACAACTCCGCCCGTTCGCGCAACGGCTGCGGAAGCGCGTCCGGCATGTGCGGCGCAGTGTAGCCCACCGCCTCATACATCCAGCGGCGCAGCCGGTCGGCGCTCACGCCCTCCGTGAGCGGATACACCGGCACAATGCGCCCGGTCTTCAGCGACTCGGCGTCCAAATCCTCCCACTCCGGGTTGCGCAGTGTGATGCGGCCCAAATACTCGTCCACCTTGCCGGCCACCTGCACTTGCTTGCCCGCCGTCAGCCGCTCGGCCACCCAGGGCTGGCCGAACCAACTCACCTCGATGTTGCCCGTGCCGTCGCTCAAAATCGACTGCACTATCTGCGCCTGCCCGCTGCGAATGCGGCGCACCACCGTTTCCCACACCGTGGCGATGATCGTCACCTCTTCGCCGTACTCCAGCCGGTTGATCGGCTTGAGATGCGAATAGTCCACGTAGCGGCGCGGAAAAAACGTCAGCGCGTCGCGCATGGAATTCAACCCCAATCGTTGCAAGTTCTCGGCCTGTTTGGGGCCTACGCCGTGCAGCACCGTCAGCGGCGCATCCGGCCCAATGCCCGCCGGTGCGGGCGGCAACGGCAGGCGCCTGGCCTGGCTCACAACGGCGCGGCGCGGCGGCGCAGAGCGATACGGCTGTTCCTGTCGTTTGGGCGGGTGAGATTCGGATGGGGAAGGCCGACTCGGTTCGGGCGGCCGTTGCGGAGGTTGAGCCTTGGGCGGCGTGGGCCGCGGACTTGCCGGGGCGGGACGCGGCGACTCAGCCTCAGCCGCCCGGCCCGAGGGACGCGGGGTCGGTGCGGGCCGTTGGGGCGGGCGCGCCACCGGTTCGGGGGACGGGGTGACCGTGGGAGGCGTCACCGGAGAGCGGGGCGCGGCGGGCATCGAGGCCGGCAGCCGCGTCATCAACTCGGCAATCGCGGCCGCCCGATCCGATCCCGGCAAACCGGGGTAACGTTGCAGGCGATCCACCACCTCGGCGACGACGGCCGGTTCGGCCCCGGCGGCCTGCGCCTGTTGCTGAAGCAGCGGAACGTATTTGTCCAGCCCGCCGATGATGCCTTTGTTGTCGTAGCCGCGAGCGGCTTCGTTGTTGAGTATTTTCCTAAGTGTGTCGAAGGGGTTCGCCATACGGTGTATTGTACTGCATTCGAGAATCGAGGCCGTCGCGGAAAGTTTGTCCCCCGGCCACCAACAACGTGGGCGCCACGCTGATGCCGTACCGCGCCACGAGGTCGGCGGGCACGTCGGCGGTGCTGTCGGTGACGAGGCTAATCGTCATAGCCCCGCCCTTCGAACACAAAGATGCCCATACCGCCGCGCCCGATGAACGAAGCCAGCGACGGGCCGTACTCCAGCACCGGCACGCGCCGGGCGGGAAAGATCTGGGTCATCTCCGCCAGCAGTTGTCGCGTGTCTTCGGTCGGCTCCGGCGCGCCTTGCAGAACGGCAAGGTTCTCCAGTTCGGAATACTCCGACACGAACTCGATGAGTTTTTCCACGGCCTGCTGGCGGTTGCGCACTTTCTCCAGGGGTACCATATCGCCCTCTTCGATGGTGAGCAGCGGTTTGATGCCCAGCATCTTGCTCAACACAGCCTGCGCCTTGCCGTAGCGTTTGGAATTGGCCAGCAGCGTGGGCGAGTCCACAAAGAACAACACGTACATCCGTGGGACGAGGCCGCGCACAATGCGCACCACTTCGTCGGCAGATTCACCGGCCTCGGCAGCCTTCACCGCGGCCTCCACCAGCCACCCCAACCCCACCGAGGTGGTGGCCGAGTCCACCACGTGCATGTCGCACCGCCCCCGGAAGGCCTCGCCGGCGGCGACGGCATTGCGGCACACCCCCCCCAGCTTGCCCGAAACGTGAATGGACACGACGGCGTCGCCGGGGCGGGCGACGTCGCGGTACACGGCGGCGAACTGCTCCGGCGTGGGCGCGGCGGCAACGGGCAGCGAGTCGGACTCGCCCAGCCGCGCAAAGAACTGCTCGGTGGTGATGTCAATGCCGTCGCGAAACGACTGCCGGCCGAAGTGGATGGTGAGCGGCGCCACCGTGACGTTGTGCCGGCGGGGAAAATCGGGGTCTTCAAAATGGGCAGTGCTGTCGGTAACGATGCGGACGTGGGGCATGAATTCAATGAATAATGAACAATGAGAGAATGAACAATGAACCCCATTGTCTTTTGTTCATTGTGTCATTGTTCATTGTTCATTCTTTCGCGCTTTACTCAAGCGAGAATATGTAATGGTAGTGCGGCTGCCCGCCTTCGTATACTTCCACTTGCAAGCGGGCATATTGCGCGCCCACGGCGGCGGCGGTGGCCTCGGCCTGCGCGCGGCTGAGGCCGTTGCCATAGAACAGGGTCAGCAGTTCGCGGTCGGCAGCGTTCATTTGGCCCAGCAGGGCAATCACGGCGGCATCGGGCGACTCGGCGGCGCAGGCCAGCTTGCCGTTGTGCAAGCCGATGATCTGGCCCTCGGAGACGGCTACGCCGTCCAGTTCCACGGTGCGGGTGGCGGTGGTCACCTCGCCGGTTTCCACATCGGTGATGCGGCGGGTCATGGCTTCGGCCACGGATGCCAGATCGCCGTCGGGGTCGAACGACAGCATGGCCGCCAGCCCCTGCGGCACGGTGCGCGTGGGGATCACGTGAACGTGTTTGCCTGCCTCGGTGGCCTGCTGGGCGGCCAACTGGGCGGCCAGTTGAATGTTTTTGTTGTTCGGCAAAATCACTGCTTTGTCGGTGGGCAGATCGTCGAACGCCGCCAGAATGTCGGCGGTGCTGGGGTTCATGGTTTGCCCGCCGGATACGATGGACACGGCCGAAGCCGAAGCTCTGAAGATGCGGTCGAGGCCGGTACCGGGCGACACGACCACGGCCACGATTTGCCCGGCCGCCATTTGCACAGCGGGTTCGGCGGCTTTGCTCTGCGCCAGCCGGTCGTCCATTTGCGCCAGCAGGTTTTCCATATGGACGTTGACCACTGTGCCCAACGTCTCAGCCAATTCAATAGGCTCTTGCCGTTTTTCTTTCGGCAGATGCACGTGCACACGGTAAACGTCGTCGCCGGCGCCCACCTGGATGGAAGTGCCAATCGTTTCCAGCTTGCCGTAAAAATCGCGCAAATCCAGTTCGCCCTGCGGTTTAAAGTCCACCACCACTTCCCAATCCTGCCCCGGCTCCACGGCCTCCATCGCCGCGCCCACCGCTTCGAGGTCGAGCGGTTTGATGTGCGTGAGCGGCGCGGTATCCAGCGGCAGGCCCTGCACAAAGCGCAACATGCCTTCGAGCACCAACGCAAACCCCATCCCGCCGGCATCGACCACCCCGGCTTGCTTGAGGACCGGCAGCAGGTCGGGCGTTTTGGCGACGGACTCGTGGCAGGCCAGCACCACCCGCTCCAGGGCATAACGCAGATCGTCGCTGTCGGCGGCGGCCACCTCGGCGGCTACGGCGGCATCTTTGGACACGGTGAGGATGGTGCCCTCCACCGGCTTGACCACGCCGCGATAGGCGGTGTCGGTAGCCTCGCGCATGGCGCGGGCAAAATCGGGGGCGGCGAAGGTGGGCAGGTCGTTCAGCCCGCGAGCGAAGCCGCGCCAGATTTGCGAAAGGATGACGCCGCTGTTACCGCGCGCGCCCATGAGCGCCCCGTGGGCAATGGCGTGGGCCACCCGCCCCACGTGCGCCTCATCTTTCCGTTCGATTTCCTTGTAAGCGGCCTGCATGGTGAGCAGCATGTTGGTGCCGGTGTCGCCGTCGGGAACGGGAAAGACGTTGAGGGCGTTGACCGACTCGAAGTTGGTATTTAGCCAGGCCAGGGCGGCCGCGATGAGGCGCTTGAGATCGCGCCCGTCGCAGGTCAGCAGCTTGTCGGCTTGCACCACCAACCGCTGCGCGCGGTGCATTCCAACGTCCAGAGAAAGGGAGTCAGTTTTGGGCATGGTCCTGGGGATGCGAAAAACAAAACGTGAAACACGAGGCCGGTTCGCGTTTCACGTTTCGCAGTTGCTCGGTCAGTCGGGGCTGCTCACTCGCAGGCCCTGCACGTACACGTTGACTTCGGTCACCGGCAGCCCCACGGCCTGCTCCACCTGAAAGCGCACCGCGTGGGCCAACGAACGGGCCACCGATGAAATGCGCGTGCCGTATTCGACGACGACGTGCAGATCAATGCGGATGGAGTCGGCGTCGAAATGCACGTCAATGCCTTTGTGCTCGCCGCCGTTGAGGACGCCGGTGATGCCGCTGATTGCGTTTTTGGGCGCCATGCCCACCACCCCGTAGGAACGGGAGGCGGCGTGAGCGGCAATGGTGGCAATGGCCGAGGGCGAAATATCCAGCTTGCCCGGCGAGGCAGGCGCGGGGTCGGCGGGGGTGAGAGGCGTCGCGTCAGTCATAGACTGGATTCCTGAAATATGGTAACATTCGGCGGCCTAACATCAATTCACAATTGGCAATGCACAATTCACAAACCTCGCCGCAGAGATGTTTTGAGTATTGTGCCTTGAGCATTGAGCATTGACCGGATCAGCCGTCGTTTGTGAAAGGAAATAATAGAAATGGCAAAGTGCAGTAATTGCAACAAAGAAGTCACCTTCGGTCACGCTGTGTCGCACTCCAAGCGGGCCACCAATCGCCCGTTCCATCCCAATTTGCAGCACGTGACGGTGATGGAGAAGGGCCGCCCGACGAAGGTGATCTGGTGCGCCAAGTGCATTAAGTCGCTCGCCAAAGTGCGTTGAGCTTCGGTTGCTACCTATCAAAACCGGCGAGCCTCTCGCCGGTTTTTGATTCCTGCCGGTGGCCTCAAAGCAATAATACCCGCGCGAATTGCAAAAAGCAAGGGGAACACGAGATGCTATAATCCTCCAACCGTTCCCGCTGCCCCTCACGCCCGCCGCCCCTCTTACATGCGCTCACTTGTTGCCCTGGATCTCGAAACTACCGGCCTCGACCCCGACCGCGACACGATCATTGAAATCGGGGCCGTCAAATTCAGCGGCAAGCGCATCGAAGCCGAATACAGCACCCTCATCAATCCGGGCCGCCCCATCTCCTCGTTCATCCAGCAGCTCACCGGCATCAGCGATGCCATGGTGGCCAAAGCGCCCTTGCTGCGGCAAGCCCTGCCCGAACTCACCGCGTTTGTGGGCGATGCCGTCATCGTCGGTCACAGCATCCGTTTCGATCTGGGCTTCCTGCGCCGGCAGCAGGTTTTCAAAGACAGCGATCAACTGGACACTTACGACCTGGCCGCAGTGCTGATGCCGGCGGCGGGCCGCTACACCCTGGGCGCATTGGCGCAGGCGGCGGGCATCATCATCCCCGCCACCCACCGCGCGCTGGACGATGCCCGCGTGTCGCAGGCCCTGTACCGCAAACTGTTCGAGATGGCGCTGGCCCTGCCGCTGGAGGTGCTGGCCGAGATCGTCAGCATCGGGCAGGAGATCAAGTGGGGCGGCGATCTGTTTTTTGAAGACGCCCTGCGCGCCCGCACCAAAGAGAAAGTGCCCAGCCCGCTGCGCGCCACCGGCGACGCCGTTTCCGGGCCGCTGTTTGCCGACAAGGCCCCCGCCCCGCTCCGCCCGCTCAAGCCCGCCGACGAGCACAAGCCGCTGAATGTGCCGGCGCTGGCGGCGCTGCTCACGCCGGGCGGCGCGTTCGACGCCCGCTTCCCGGCCTTTGAACACCGCGCCCAACAGGTGAACATGCTGGAGGCGGTGGCCAAAGCGTTCAACGGCGGCCGGCACCTCATGGTAGAGGCCGGGACCGGCACGGGCAAATCGGTGGCCTACCTGCTGCCCGCCATTCACTGGGCCGTGCAGAACAACGAGCGGGTGGTTGTTTCCACGAACACCATCAACTTGCAGGATCAGTTGATCAACAAAGACATCCCGGCACTGCGGCAGGTGCTGGGCTTCGACTTCCGGGCCACGCTGCTCAAGGGGCGCTCCAACTACATCTGCCCGCGCCGCTTCGAATCCATCCGGCGGCGCGGCCCGCGCAACGCCGACGAAGTGCGGTTGATGTCGAAGTTGCTGGTGTGGTTGCCCAACTCGACCGGCGGCGACGTGGGCGAGATCACCCTCTCCGGCCCCGGCGAGCGCAGCGCCTGGACGCGCATTTCGGCGGAGGACGAGGGCTGCACCACGGAGCGCTGCTCATCACAGATGGCGAGCATTTGCCCGCTGCACAAAGCGCGGCAGGCCGCCGCCGCGGCGCACGTGATCATTGTGAACCACGCGCTGCTGCTGGCCGACGTGGCCTCCGGCAGCAAAGTGTTGCCCGAATACAAATACCTCGTCATCGACGAGGGGCATCACCTCGAGTCGGCCACCACCGACGGGCTGAGCTACGAAGTTTCGCAGCAGGATGTGGAGCGCGATCTGAAAGACCTCGGCGGCCCCAACTCGGGGCTGCTGGGTGAAGTGCTCTCCGCCTGCCGCAGCGCCATCCCGCCAGAGGCCGTGGCCCTGGTGGAAGCGCACGTGGGCAAAACCTACAGCGCCATCACTGGCGCCCTCGCCTACACCGGCAGCTTCTTTCAGATTGTGGCCGCGTTCTGCCGCGAGCAGCGCGAGGGCGGCAACGGGCGCTCGGAATACGCGCAGCAATTGCGCATCGTCCCCGGCGTCCGGGCGCAATCGGGCTGGCAGGAAGTGGAAATCGCCTGGGACAACCTGGCCGCCTCCATCAAGCCGGTGGTGGATACGTTGAGCAAGCTGGCGGGCGGCTTGAGCGATCTGGCCGAGTACGACATTGACGAGCGCGACGAAATGATGGTGGCCCTCACTTCGGCGGCGCGCGAGTTGGACAAGTTCGCCGCCGAGAGCAACGCCCTCGTCTCCAAACCCGATTCGCAAAAGATTTACTGGATCGAGGCGCAGGGCGACGGGCAGAAGCTGTCGCTGCACGTGGCCCCGCTGCACGTGGGGCCGCTCATCGAGGAGCACATTTGGCGCACCAAAGACTCCGTGGTGCTCACCTCGGCCACGCTGGCCACTGCCGGCGAGTTCGATTACATCAAACACCGCCTCAACGCCGACACCGCCGCCGAACTTTCCGTCGGCTCGCCGTTCGATTACGAACAGTCCACCCTGCTGTACGTCGTTAACGACATCCCCGAACCGGGCGACCGCGCCGGCCACCAGCGCGCGCTGGAAAACGGACTCGTCGGGCTGTGCAAAGCCACCCGCGGCCGGGCCATGTGCCTCTTCACCTCGCACGCGCAGATGAAGCAAACCGCGCAGGCCATTCGCGGGCCGCTGGAGCGCGCCGGCATTGTGGTGTACGACCAGACCGAAGGCGCGTCGCGGCATCAACTGCTCGAAAGCTTCCGCAGCGCCCACCAGGCCGTGCTGCTCGGCACGCGCAGCTTTTGGGAGGGCGTGGACGTTCCCGGCGACGCCCTCTCGGCGCTGGTGATCGCCAAGCTGCCCTTCGACGTGCCCAGCGATCCGATCATCGCCGCCCGTTCCGAGACGTTTGAAAATTCGTTCATGGATTATTCCGTGCCGGAGGCCATCCTCCGATTCCGGCAGGGCTTCGGGCGGCTCATCCGCAGCAAACAGGATCGCGGCGTGGTCGCCATCTTCGACAGCCGCGTGATCACCAAACGCTACGGGCGGCTGTTCACCGATTCGCTCCCCGCCTGCACCCGGCGCGACGGCCCGCTGGCCTCGTTGCCCGCGCTAGCGGCGAAGTGGATTGATGGGGGGGTAGAGGTGGGAGGTTAGAGGTTAGAGGTTAGAGGTCGGAGGGTATCATGCGGACTGGCTATTCCGCATGATACGCGGCACAGGGTTTAGACGGATTGGATTCCGTGCAAAACGGCGTAAGGGAGTATCATACGGAATAACGCTTCTGCCCGAAAAATTCTGGGGCGGATCCGTCTGAGCATGGTTCGGATTGATGCGACAGCGCAGGGAAACGTTCTTTTCATATTGTCTTCTTCCACCGCATCAATCCTTAATTCGTTAGCCGCTTCCTTCCTAAGCGCCAACGTACTCAAGTCAACAGGAGCTTGTATGACCACCAAGCTATTCCAATTTTCCGTCCTATTTCTTTCAGCCCTCGTCTTATCTGCTTGCGGCGGTCCGAAAGTCGACGAGGTTATCAAATCCGGCAAGTTTGAAGAGAATATCAAGTTACAAGTCTTCCCAATATTCAACTGTCAGAGTCAAGTACAGAACACAGTCAGTGTACAGCGTTCTAGGACGCTAGAGCAGAGCGTTCATTTAGACTTCGAGGCTACAGTCAACAAGGATTTGGTTCTTCCAATCATCGGGTTAATAAATGTGGCCGTGGGAGGAGCCTATGGCTGGACAAGCGGCACCGCAATAACCGACAGCAGTGGAATACAATTGAATGCAGCTCCCCGGACGTATCCAATCTACACTGTCGCTTGGCGAGAACAATGGGAGCAAGGCTATGTTGAAGTCAAAACCAAAGATGGAACAGAACAGATACCCTATGGCTTCCTGAGCGAAGCGCATCCTGAGATTAGAAACGTGGCATATATCGAATGTAGTCAGTCTGGCTTTGCGATAGCCACTGCATTAGCAAAGCCCGCCGATAGCCCAACCCCCGTGGCTGCCCCTGCGGAAGTGACGCTCTGGTACGCCTATGGCACCGGCTCCGCCGAAGAAACAGCCATGGCCAAGCTGGTAGCGCAGGCCCGCAAAGATCTGCCCGACCTCAAGATCAACGTGCTGCAGATCCCGTTCAACGACATCTTCAACAAGTACCGCACCGATGTGGCTGCCGGTGGCGGCCCCGACATGTTCATCGCCCCGAACGACTCGCTGGGTGATGATGCGCGCGCCGACTTGATCGCCGACGTGACCGACCTGCTGGCGGGCAAGCTCGATGGCGTTGCCCCGCTGGCCGTTGACGGCATGAGCCTCGATGGCACGATTTACGGCGTGCCGGAGTCCTTCAAGGCTGTGGCGCTGTACTATAACAAATCAATGCTGCCGACCCCGCCCGCGACCACGGACGCCCTGATGGCCCTGTTCAAAGACGGCAAAACCCCCGCGAGCGTGAGCTTCGGCTGCTACCACCAGTGGGGCTTCTTCAACGCTTTCGGCGGCCAGATCTTCGACTCGAACTGGAAGTTTGTTGCTGACCAGGGAGGTGTGGCTGATGCCTTCACCTACCTGAACACCCTGTACCAGATCGCCAAGAAGAACGGCTGGCCCAAGACTGATGGCGACGCTGCCGCACCGTTCAAAGAAGGCAAGATCGCCATGACCACCAACGGCAACTGGGCGCTCGGCGACTACCAGACCGCCCTCGGTGACAAGCTGGGCGTGGTTCCGCTGCCCGCCGGCCCCAAAGGCTTGGCCTCCCCGATGCTTGGCGTAGACGGGTTCTACATCAACCCCAACAGCCAGAACAAGGAGGCCGCTATTGAGTTGGCGCTGTACCTGACCAACAAAGCCTCTCAGACGATCATGATGAACGAAGCCGGCCACGTGCCCGTGCGCACCGACGTCAAGATGACTGACCCGCTGCTGAAGGGCTTCTCGGACGCGTTCAAGACTGCCACCGTTCGCCCGCAGGTTCCGCAACTTGGCAAGTACTGGGCCAACTTCTGCGGCGACGCGGACATCTACGAGAAGGGCGTCAAGCCGGCCGACTGGTTGAAGACCGCGACCGACAACGCCAACAAACCGTAAGACGATTGGCAACACGCCAGGCTGATGTAGAGTGAAAGCAGTCCCGCCCAAGACAGCGGGCGACTCATCCGCAGCAAACAGGATCGCAGCGTGGTCGCCATCTTCGACAGCCGCGTGATCACCAAACGCTACGGGCGGCTGTTCACCGATTCGCTCCCCGCCTGCACCCGGCGCGACGGCCCGCTGGCCTCCCTGCCCGCGCTGGCCGCCAAATGGATTGATGGGAAGTAGGGGCGAACCTGTGTGTTCGCCCACGGCAGATACATGGCGCACAGGCCACCTATAATACGCTGCGCAGCGGTTTAGACGAATTGCTTCCGTACCAAACGCCGTATGGGAGTATCATACGGAATGACGTTTCTGCCCGAAAAATCCAGGGCGGATCCGTCTCAGCATAGTTGGGGCGCTATCTTCCATGAGCCGCTTACTCTTCGTATGCAGTCAGAACCGGTGGCGCAGTCCCACCGCCGAGCAAGTATTCTCGGAGTATCCGGGCGTAGAGTGCCTGTCTGCGGGCCTCAATCACGATGCAGAGAATCCGCTGACACCCGAGCTGGTCGAATGGGCAGAAGTAATCTTCGTTATGGAGCGTGAACACAAAGCAAGATTGTCAGCTCGCTTCAAGCCCTTTCTCGCCGGTAAACGCGTTGTGTGCCTGGACATCCCGGACGACTACAGGCTCATGGAGCCGTCATTGGTCACGTTGCTGAAGGTCAAGGTCAAGCGCTTTCTGCCCCATGAACAGGCCGCACCCTAGGGAGTCTGCACCAAGTGGCCGACCTAACCCCGGTTCTCCAAACCGCCATCGGGCCTGTGATCCTCATCTCCGGGATCGGCCTGCTCCTCCTCACCATGACCAACCGCCTGGGCCGGGCCATCGACCGGGCCAGGCTGATCGGCTCCCAGCTCGCTCAAGTCGAGGTCTCCTCGCGGCCTGCCCTCGAGGCGCAACTGCGCATCCTTTGGCGAAGAGCGCTCCTCATCCGAACTGCCATCGCCCTTTCGGCGGCGAGCGCCCTGGCTGCTGCCCTGCTCGTCATTCTCATCTTCTTCACCGCCATCCTCGGCCTTCCAACCGCCTGGTTGGTCGCCAGCCTATTCACCGCTTGCATGCTGTTTCTCATCGCCTCCTTGGCTCTTTTCATCCACGACATCAATCAATCGTTGGCCGCGCTCAAGCTCGAGCTTCAAGCGCTTGGTCTGGGCGATGCCTGACAACTCGGTGGGGCCGGCCCGCCTGGCTGCGCCAAATGGACGCCTGTCTTGCCCGCCAGGCTGACGTAGAGTGAAAGCAGTCCTGCCCGAGACGGCAGGCGGCTCATCCGCAGCAAACAGGATCGCGGCGCGGTCGCCATCTTCGACAGCCGCGTGATCACCAAACGCTACGGGCGGCTGTTCACCGATTCGCTGCCCGCCTGCACCCGGCGCGACGGCCCGCTGGCCTCGCTGCCCGCGCTGGCGCCAAATGGATTGATGGGAAGTAGAGGTCGGAGGTCAGAGGTGAGAAGTGGGAGGATATCACGCGGACTGAGCTATTCCGCACAATACGCCGCACAGGGGTTTGGACGTATTATTGGATTCCCTACAAAACACTTTATGGGAGTATCATACCAAATGACGTTTCTGCCCGAAAGATTTAGGGCGGATCCGTCCAAGCATCGTTAGGCGGCTTGAGTTATGGCATCGAAACATCAGCTGACCGGGATGACCGGCGTGTATCTGGTCGCTGCCGAACTGGCGCGCCGTGGATTCATTGCGTCTCCCACATCTCGGAGCGCGTACGGGGCAGACCTTCTAGTCACGGACGCCTTGTGTCAGCGCTCGTACGCGGTTCAGGTGAAGACAAATGCTCGCTCGTTCGGGTTTTGGCTCCTAAGCAAGAATGCTCGTGTGGTTAAGTCCCGAAGCCTCATCTACGCACTCGTGAATCTCAGGAAAGACCGAACCGAATACTATTTGGTTCCGAGTCTCTTTCTGGCAAGGAACGTAAAGATCTCGCGGCACACGAAGACGCGAAAGTACGACTGGTACTCCATCGCCTTGGAGAAGATTGCGAAATACAGAGATGGTTGGCGTATCTTTAAGCAACCGAGCCGCCCAACCATCCGTTCAATCCCGACGCGCCGCAAGGGGCGCGCGGGTTAACGGCGCGTTAGCCACCACAACAACGGAAGTGCCTCGTGGCAAAGCAAATTTCTCCAGCCGGAATCATGGCACTCAAGGAAGCGCTCTGCTCCGTCTATTGGTACAAGTCCGAGCTTCGTGGGTTCCTGCAGCTCTGCCTGTCGAACCCGGGAATCCTGAACAACTTCAACTGGGAAAACTACAAGCGCCAGATCGCGTCCGATGTCGTCGATTATCTAGTCGCCAACCCTGCTGTGCACCTCGGAGACCTGACGAAGATTTGCTATGAACTATGCAAGCTCACGGACTTCTCGCACCTGAAGCCTCTCGACGATGGTCCGCAGAAAGTAGATAGGGCGCGGAACGCCGTCAATCAACTGAAGCAACTCGTAGAGCCCCACCAAGACATCAAGAAGGAGCAAGACGATATCAAGCGTCGGCAAGAGCTCGCCGCGAAGAAGCTGCGCGAAAACGCAGCCGTGCGCCAGAAGCTCGAAGCCATAAAGACCCGATATATGGCTCTGGTCGGCTCCGACAATGCTCAAGGAAGAGGGTTTGAGCTGGAGCGGGTGATGTATGAACTCTTTGAGCTGTTCGACCTCGACCCAAAGGCTTCATTCAAGAACCTGGGGGAGCAGATCGACGGTGCGTTCTCACTCGAGGGCACGGAGTACCTATTTGAAGCCAAGTGGCACAAGGAACTGGTCAACAGGGCGGACTTGGCGGTGTTCTCTGACAAAGTCCAGACGAAACTCGAAAACACGCTTGGCGTCTTCCTGTCAATCAACGGCTTCTCACCAGACGGAGTAGCAGCGCACCAGGCTGGGGGCGCATCCATCCTGCTCATGGACGGCGGGGACCTCATGGCCGTCTTTGAAGAACGAATCGACTTCACCAGTCTGTTGCTCCGCAAGAAACGGCATGCTGCCCAAACAGGGCACATCTATTTCAACTACTACCAGATGGTCGCATCCGGTGGTGGCTAACCATGCCTTACACCGGACGCTCGACCAGCGGCGCTTCGCTTGCTGGTTTCGCACCGGTGAAGCAAACCGTTAGGCACTGGACGCCCATCTTTGTAACGATGGTACTTTTTTAAGGAGGTTCTTATGCCCACAACTATCGCAGCGCTAGTGATAGTATTGTTCGCAATTCTGCCTGGGATACCTGCTTATGAAATCTATAGGATGTTTTTCGGAGCAGATTGGAGGGCAACCGATTGGGAGAAGATTGTAGGCATCATAGGTTTTAGTGCTGGTGGCCTAATAATTTACACAATAGTCTCTTCTGTAATTAGCCTGCCACCTCCAGTTTATGTGATCCCAGCGACTTTCGATTCTGCTTCGTTCGGAATTTCGAGTCTACTGCCAATAGCTGTGTCGTATTTGGGTCATTCTATTGCATCAATAACAGTTGCAATACTGACTATATTGGGTATTCGTCTTGTTACGAAATGGACACCAACAACCCCATATCCAGCAGCTTGGGATGATTTTATTCGTGTTGACGTACAGAAACATTGGGTTGTTGTCCGTCTTACTAACGGAGAAGCTTATGCGGGAACGCTAAGGTATGTAGATACTTCAGTGAATCAGGCTGAGCGCGACCTCGTTCTGGCTGAACCAGCCCAATTCATCGAAATAGAAAAAAACTACAAGGTGATCCCATATCAACAACTGTTTCTTCCGGCAGCGCTCGTATCCTCAGTCGCCGTAGTATATGACCCAGATGTTGATAAGCGCATTTCAAAAGTAGGCTCGACTTTGTTTTTGGAGGAAAAAACTGATGCCTGAAAATGAAAAACCGCCAGTAGAAGTTGTTCAACCACCTCCACCGAAAGAAGGCGATGCAACTAAAAGTCAACGCCCCGCACCTCCAGAAAGACTCCCTAAGGTTGTTCCTCCACCGCCTCCGCCTGGCCCTCCAAACAAAAGTGATGAGTAGCAATCTCGCTTTTGCGGGGATTACCGCTTCTGCTCGAATGCTGGTCTCAACCACCGCTTGCACGTGACCGCCTTCGGTGCGCGTATGTGCGCGCCTTGAGGCAGCCGTCGTTCTGGTTTTTAGAAGGAGGCTTGCCAGATCGGCGGCGGCTGAACCCGACCGTTAGCCGCCTTCCCTGTTTGTTCCAATTCGGCATCCGAATATAATTCGTCCCATGCCATACACCAAAGCACGAGCCCGCGCTGAAATTGCCAATCTGGTTGCCAACTTCCGCGCCAACGAGCCGGGTTTGGCCGACGCCCCCGAAGCCCAAATCGAAGACAACTACATCCGCAAGTTGTTCCGTTACCTGAACTGGAACACCGACAATGCCGGCCTGTCTGTAGCCGAGTGGGAATTCGTGCTGCAAAGGACTGACGAAAAGGGTAAGCGCCCCGACTACATTTTGCAACTCGACGGCCGGCAGTGGCTGGTCATGGACGCCAAGAAGGTCAAGTACGACATGCACGACCCGCGCTGGATGACGCAGGTCTATGCCTACGCCTATTCCACGCAGAACCTGCCCACGCCGCGAAAAATCGATTTTGCCCTGCTCACCGATTTTCAAGAGTTCATTCTGCTCGACTGCACACTTTACGCCGCCGACCCCAAAGCGGTGAGCAACTTTCGCATCCTTGATTGGACGTGCGACGATTACGTGAGCCAGTTCGACACCCTTTGGGAGTTGTTCGAGCGCGAGAACGTGCGGCAGGCCATGCGCGGTGCGGGCGATCACGGTACGGGCGATCACGGTAAGGGCGATTCACGAATCGCCCCTATGGGCCTGTGGTCTCGTTACCTCTCGCCGAAGAAAGTCAAAGCCAACCGCATCCCGCCCGACAAATCATTCCTGGCCGTGATGGACGACGAGAAAACCGGCTGGCGCGTGCGGCTGGCGAAAGACATGAAGAAGCGCAACCCGGATGCCGACGGTGCGCTGATCACGGCGGCGGTGCAACTGCTCATTGACCGCCTGATTTTCGTCAAAGCGCTTTCTGACCGCGAGATAGAAGCGGACTACCTGACCCAATTGGCCGAGCAAGTCGAGAAGTCCGGCCTGGCCGCCGATGATGCAGGCTGGTTCAACACTTGCCGCGATATTTTTGCGAAACTGAATCAGTTTTACAACGGCAGCATCTTTGAGCCGCGCCCGGAACTGGAAGCGGTGA
>JACRBQ010000040.1 GCA_016213135.1 Chloroflexota bacterium
ACGTAATCGACCGCCTTGACCTGCAAGGTGAACCCATCTGCCCCGACCACGTTCTTCTTCAAGGCCCGCAGGTAGGCTTTGCCGTAGTCGTTGTTCTGGGCAAGGTCGCGGGCCCGCACCCGCACTTGGACCATACCCGCGCGAAGATCGGCGTCTGCCGTAACGGGGGAGGTAATCCAGTCGGAGGTGAGGTTCGTAATACGCGCCGCGGCATAGGCCCGCCGGGCGCCCTTCGCGGCGACGCTTGCCGGGACGTACCCGAGCCTGGCGGCCAAGCGTGACAGCAGGCTCACGTAGGGCTCCCAAAGCGGGTAAGTACGGTCCGGCGCAGCCGCCCTGCTTCCGCTTTGACCTTGTAGGTGTAGATCCCGATCATCTTCTCCAGCTCGTCGGGCGCCATGTACCGGATCGATCGTCCCCCTATCTGCATCGACTCCTGCTCCTTAGTGGCCCGCCGCTGCTGCGCGGCGATAAGAGCGTCGAGGATCTTCTCGTTCTCGGTGCGAAGGTCGGTGGTCTCGGTCGCGGAGGCGAGATCGGGTCTGAGCGTCACCGTCCCGGTTCCCATCGTGAAACGGTCTGCGCCTTTCGTGACGTATGCCGTCCACTGCCATTGCCCGGCCGCCTTGCCCGCCGTCGTGGCCGCTGAAACGCTGATCGAAAAATCGTCGCCGGAGGCTGTCGAATTGATCTGGATGACCGGCTGCCCGTACCGGTACAACGAAAACGACAGCGCCCAGCCGGCGGATGCCGGATAGTCCGGAACGCTCTCCGTCCATTGCCAGGTGTCGCCGATCTGAAGTTCCGAAGGGATGTTCATCCTCACCACCTGTTTATCCATCCGCCCCGGCGAGGCGGAGGCATCCTCCGTTGAGCAAGCGACGCAATCGGTTTTTCTTCCGGTTGCGGCATAGGAGGTTCTGACGTCTTCACGAACGCCTTCATCCGCTGTGCGATCCGCTCCAGGTTCGCGTTGAGCGATCCGAACGCCGCGAAGGCGTACACCGCGCAGTCCAGCGCCTCGTTCCGTGCCCGGATCTGTTTCCAGACACGGGTCGGGACACCCTTCACATGCTTTGTCATCAGCTTTTCAGCGGTGAGTTGCCGGAAGTATTCGTCGTCCACGTCCCGAGAAAAGTGGATGTACCCGGGACCGAATTCCCCGAGGGCGAGCCGGGAGAAGAGAAGCCCCTTCGCGGTATCCGTCCCGACGATCCCCAAGGCCACCTTCTGCCGGGTTCTCCGTGCCCCGATCTTGATGAGCGGCAGACCCGCCCCGGCCCGGCCGATGATCGACCAGATCCGCCTGGCTTCCCGCTTGCGGCAGAAGTCATAGACCTGCTGAGTGGCATGGCCACCCGAGTCCACGCAGGCGGCGGCTACTCTCAAGGTCGTTCCCGAGCTGTGCGGATACACCCGGAGGAGCCAGTCATC
>JACRBQ010000041.1 GCA_016213135.1 Chloroflexota bacterium
CCGTTCACTGAACACTTGTCGAAACGCCCCGATCACAGGCATAATGTCGTTGGGCAGAGTAAGCATCTGGTTTCTCCTTCGTCGGAAAACCAGCTTACTCTGCCTTTTCGTTCCTGTCTACAAAATGGATAAAGTCCAGTATACCCGACGGATCCGGTCGGATTGCAGTTGCGAAACTGTGACATTCGTGTATCCTATAGGCACAGGCGGCAGCTCTCACAGTCGGTGCATTGCGGCCGGCGCTGTGCGTGAGTGGCCGGAGCATATTCATGTCTAGTGGAGAAAATCATGGACGACAAACCGTGGCTGAAGAACTATGATGTCGGTGTGCCGCATACGTTGGCGCCCTATCCCAATATCCCGCTTTTTCAATTCCTCGAAGACGCCGCCCGCAAGTATCCCAACAATCCTTGTACTCACTTCAAAGGGGCCGTCATCACCTATCGGCAAATGAATGACTACGCCGACCAGATTGCGGCCGGCCTCGCCGGCCTGGGCGTGCGCAAGGGACAGCCGGTGGGCATTTTCATGCCCAATACGCCGCAATTCGTCATGTGCTACTACGGCATCCTCAAGGCGGGCGGCGTGGTGGTGGCTACGAACCCGCTGTACACGCCCCGCGAAATGGAGCACCAGTTCAACGACGCCGGGGTGGAAGTGGTGCTGGTGATGAGCAACTTCTATAACCGCGTCAATGAAGTACGGACTAAAACGAAAGTCAAAACACTGGTCGTCACCAACATCAAAGAAACCCTGCCGCCGGCCTTGCGGCTGCTCTTCACGCTGGCCAAAGAAAAGAAAGACGGTCACCGCGTGGAGTTGCTCCCCGGCGATGTTTGGCTGAAGGATTGGTTTACTCAATATAAGCCCTCCGATCGGCCCCAGGTGACGGTGTCCGGAGACGACGTGGCGATGTTCCAGTATAGCGGCGGCACCACCGGGCTTTCCAAGGCCGCAGCCGCGCTGCATCGCAATATCGTCGCCAACACGCTGCAAATCCGCGCGTGGCTCACGGATTTGAAAGAGGCCGGGGAAATCACCCTCATGGCTATTCCGCTGTTCCACGTATACGGCATGGTGGCCGGCATGTCATTCACGGTGTGCGGCGCGGGCGCCATGGTCATGATCCCCAACCCGCGCGACTTGCATGACGTGCTGTCCAACATCAACCGCTATCATCCCACGGTGTTCCCCGGCGTGCCGACCATGTATAACGCCATCAACAACCATCCGGATGTCAAAGCGGGCAAGGTCAACTTGAGCACCATTCGCGCCTGCATTTCGGGCTCGGCGCCGCTGTTGCTCGACATCAAAACCAAATTTGAGGCGCTTACCGGAGGCAAGCTGGTGGAGGGCTTCGGACTCTCCGAGGCGCCCACGGCCTCGCACTGCAACCCCTTCCACGGAAAAGTGAAACCCGGGTCGATCGGCCTGCCGCTGCCGGATATGGAGGCGAAGATCGTCAGTCTCGACGACGGCGAGACGATGCTGGGGCAGGGTGAAGTGGGCGAACTTATCCTGCGTGGCCCGCAGGTGATGTTCGGCTACCACAACATGCCCACCGAAACCGCCAACACCCTCCGCCGGCTGGGCGAGGGTGACCCGTGGCTCTTCACCGGCGACATTGCCACCATGGACGAAGACGGCTTCTTCTTTATCGTGGATCGGAAGAAGGAACTAATCAAAGCCGGCGGTTACCAGGTGTGGCCCCGCGAAATCGAAGAGGTGTTGGCCGGGCATCCGAAGATCATGGAAGTGGCCGCGGCCGGTGTGCCGCATCCGGCCTACGGAGAAACGGTGAAAGCCTGGGTGGTCCTTCGCCCCGGTGAAACCGCCACCGCCGACGAACTCAGAGTGTGGTGCCAGGATAAGCTCGCCAAATTCAAGGTGCCGCACGAAATCGAGTTCCGCACCGAGCTGCCCAAGACCACCGTGGGCAAGGTGCTGCGCCGTGAACTGGTGCGCGAACACAAAGACAAGGCCAAGAGCTAGCGCGCGTCCTTTCCTGTTTCCCCTATCCCCTCTCCCCTCTCAACGCCGCGCGCTGAGAGGGGATTTGTTTCCAGTTTCAGTTCATGCCTCATCCCCACTCTCAAACTGCCGCGTTTTTTGACATCGACGGCACGCTCACATCTCACAACGTGTGGAAAGGCCTCATGGACTTTTTTTCAGCGCGAGGCGAGCGGCGGTTGACGCACTGGCTGTTTGTGGCCGCGCACTATCCGATGCTGTTGCCCCGCGCCCTGCGTTTGCTCAATGAAGCCGACTTCCGGCGCGCGTGGACCAGGCACCTGCCGTGGTATTTCCAAGACTACGACGAGGCGCAAATGACAACCCTGGCCCAATGGGTCGCCCGTGATCACACCGTGACGGTGGCGCGCGGCGACGTATTGGCGCTACTGCGCCGTCACTTGTCGCAAGGCGACGTGGTCGCGCTCGTCTCGGGCGCGCCCCTGCCGATGGTGCAGGCCATCGCCCAAATGTGGAACGTGCCGCACGCCGTTGGCTCGCCCGTCGAATTCCGCGATGGCCGCTATACGGGCAGGATGAGCGAGCCGTGCATTGACGAACAAAAGGCCGTCTACGTTCGCCGGTATTTTGCAGACAACGGCTTCGATATTGATTTCAAGAACAGCTATGCTTACGCCGATTCGTATGCGGATTTGGGGATGTTTGAGATGGTGGGGAATCCGGTGGCGGTGTATCCCGACAAGAAGCTGGCCGCGCTGGCGAAGGAGAGAGGGTGGAGGGTGGTTAGTTGAGTGTGGGGGTGTAGGAGTTACTCCCACACCCCCACACCCCCGTATGTACTTACGCGCCACTCGGCACTGGCAGGGGGCCGGCGCCGCTGGGGGCCGGAGTTTCCGGCGCGGGCCGCTGGGGCCGGGGGGCGCTGGGTGCGCCGGTGGGGCCGCTTTCAGAGGGCGGCTGTTGACCCAGGTACACGGCTTCGAAGTCGGCCATGTCGAGGGTTTCCACTTCAATGAGCTTGCGGGCTACGCGGTCGAGCTGTTCGCGGTTCTCGCGCAGAATTTGCAGCGCGGCTTCGTGCGCTTCGGTCACCAGCTTCCGCACTTCGCCGTCGATTTCCTGAGCCACCGAGTCGGAGTAGTCGCGCTGTTCGCCCAGTTCCTTGCCCAGGAACACTAGCTCTTCTTTTTTGCCGAAGGTCATCGGGCCAAGCTTTTCGCTCATGCCCCATCGAGTCACCATGGTGCGCGACACGTCGGTCACCTGAGCCAGGTCGCTGCTGGCGCCGTTGGTGATTTCGCCGAACACGATTTCTTCGGCGGCGCGGCCCCCCAGCGACGAGGCCAGGTGACCTTTGAGGCTGGAGCGGGTGGTGAGGTTCATATCTTCATCGGGCAGGAACCACGTGGTGCCGCCGGTGACGCCGCGCGGGATGATGGTCACCTTGCGCACCGGGTAATGGCCGGCGATGGAACGCGCCACCACGGCGTGGCCGGCTTCGTGATACGCCACCACTTCTTTTTCTTTCGGTGTGATGAGCTTGCTCTTGCGCTCCGGGCCAAGCATGACGCGCTCGATGCTGCTCTCCAACTCGCTCTGGCCGATCTGCTTCTTGCTGCGGCGGGCGGCGAGGATGGCCGCTTCGTTGATCAGATTTTCAATGTCTGCCCCCACAAAGCCGGGGGTGCTCTTGGCCAGCGCAACCACGTCCACGTCGTTGCCCAGCGGCTTGCCGCGCATGTGAACTTTGAGGATGGCCTCGCGGCCTTTCACGTCCGGGCGATCCAGCACCACGCGCCGGTCAAAGCGCCCGGGGCGCAGCAGGGCGGGGTCGAGGATGTCGGGGCGGTTGGTGGCGGCCACCACGATCACGTTGGTGTCGGTGTCAAAGCCGTCCATTTCCACAAGAATTTGGTTGAGGGTTTGCTCGCGCTCGTCGTGGCTGCCGCCGAGGCCCGCGCCACGATGGCGGCCCACGGCGTCAATTTCGTCCACGAACACGATGCACGGGCTGTGGCGTTTGGCCTGGTCGAACAGATCGCGCACGCGGCTGGCGCCGACGCCCACGAACATTTCCACAAACTCCGAGCCGGAGATGGAGAAGAAGGGCACGCCTGCCTCGCCGGAGACGGCTTTGGCCAGCAGCGTTTTGCCGGTGCCCGGCGACCCGACGAGCAGCACCCCCTTGGGGATGCGCGCGCCGAGTTGGATGAACTTCTCAGGCTCTTTGAGGAACTCGACGACTTCTTTCAAATCCTCTTTGGCTTCCTCCACACCGGCCACATCTTCAAAAGTCACGGTGGGCTGATCGCCGGTGAACATACGGGCGCGGCTCTTGCCAAACGACATGGCCTGGTTGTTGCTGCCCTGAGCCTGGCGCAGCATGAAGTAGATGAGGCCCATGACGAATACGGCGGGCAAAATGTAGCCGAGGATGGGGATGAGGCTGGCCCATTCGCTGGGACGGGTCACTTCCCATTGCACGGCGGAGCGCGCCTCGGGGCTGACGCCCAGCGCGGCCAATTGCTCGGCGGCAGTGGACGTGGGTTCCTTGCGAGCTACCGCAGTCGTCTGATCCTTGAACGTTACCGTGATGTCGTCGCCCAGCACGGATATCTTTTCGACCGTGCCTTTGGCCATGCTTGTGGCCACGTCGCTCAACGTCAACACCTTCACCTGCTGGTTTTGCGAGCGCACCGACCACAAAATGGCCCCGATGGCCAGCAGGATGAGGACGTAGACGAAGATGTTTCTTACACGAGGGTTATTCACAACGAACCTCCAGTTTCCAATATCCCGTCAGAGTACAGCGCATTCCATTAGAAATGCGTTGGCAGGCATATAGCAGTGATTATACCAACATAAACGATTTTACCACCTGCGCCCGGCTGGGAATTAAGAAACCTGTGAGTCTCGCGGCGAGCGAATTGCGCGTCCGATTAGCGGAGCAAACCGGGGTTGTATTGCAGGAGGACGAATAGCCACAGAGGGATGAGGCCCAGCACGGCCACCAGCGCCACCGCGCCCAGCACCAGCGCCAGCCAGTCGAACCCCGTTTCGATATCTTCCTCTTCGCCGTAATAGGCTTCCTCGGGCGCGGGTTCGGGGGCAGGCCGGGAACGGGGCTGGGTGAGGGCGGGAGCGGCCACGGTGGGCGCCGATGCGGCCACGGGGGCAGCGGGCCGGGATGCTGCTGCCGGTCTCCCGGCGGTGATGTCGCCGCCGCGTTCCCGGTACGATTGCAGAATGTGTCCCAATTGATCCGCCGTGCGGTAGCGGGCCGAAGGTTCCTTGGCCAGCACCTTGCTCACGATGCGCTCCATCGCGTCGGGTATGGCGGCGTTGTACATCGACAGCGGTGGCGGGTCTTCGCGCAAATGCATAAGCGCCAGCGTTTGCGGATTGTCTGATTGGAACGGCAGGCGGTTGGTGAGCATTTCAAACAGCATGATGCCGATGGCGTATACGTCGGAGGCGGGGGTGGGGGCCTCGCCGGCGGCTTGCTCCGGCGAGAAGTATTGCGGGCTGCCCCACACCACGTCGTTCTTTTCGCCGGGCTTAATGGCCGCCAGCACCCGGGCAATGCCGAAGTCGGTCACTTTGAGCCGCCCGTCGGAGGCGACCAGAATGTTTTGTGGTTTCAGATCACAGTGCGCCACTCCGGCCCGGTGGGCGTAGCCCACGGCGGCGCAAATCTGCGTGGCGTAGTCCAGCGCGCGGTCCAGCGTAAAAGGCCCGCCGTCGCGGATGAGCGTTTTGAGATTAGGCCCTTCGATGTACTCCATCACCATGAAGTAGCGGCCGGCGTCTTCGCCAAAATCGTGCACGGTGACGATGCTGGGGTGGGTGAGGTTGGCCGCGGCGCGCGCTTCCTGCAAAAAGCGGTGCAACAGTTCGGTGTCGCCGGTGTAACTTTCGCGCAGCACCTTGACCGCCACCGTGCGCCCCAGCGACAGGTCTTGCGCTTTGAGCACGATGGCCATGCCGCCCGCGCCGATTTGCGAAATGATTTTGTAGCGTTGGCTCAGCAGGGATTCCTCTGACATGGCTGCTATTTTACCCCGTGCCACCGGCGAAAGCAATTCGCGCAACGGCGCCCCAACCGTTGCTATAATGCACCGCCATGAATGCCGCCATTGTGTTCAACCCCGTTGCCGGAACCGAAGGCAGCCTGCGCGGCGCGCAAAAGGTGGATTGGGCCGCCGAAGCGCTGCGCGCGGCGGGCTGGACGGTGGCGGTGATGCGCACTCGCCAACCCGGGCAGATGAGCCAAATGGCCGCCGAGTCGCTGGCCCACGGTGCGGAGGCGGTGTTCGCCGCGGGCGGCGATGGCACCGTGGGCGCCGTAGCTCACGCGCTGGCCGGGACGGCGTGTGTGATGGGCGTGCTGCCCATCGGCACGGCCAACGTGTGGGCCACCGAGCTGGGGCTGGGCGGGCGGCTGCGCTCGCCGGAGGATGTGCGCCGGTGCATTGCCGATCAACTGGCAGGCACGGTGCGCTCGGTGGATATGGGCCGTTGCGGCGACCGAAACTTCCTGCTGTGGGCGGGCGTGGGCCTCGATGCCCATGTGCTCAGCCGTGTTGAGCCACGGCCCGAGCTGGGCAAACGCTTCGGCAACTTTTACGTGCTGGCCGCCGGGTTGGTGGGCGCGCTCGACTATCGGGGCGACTTGATGACCCTGCGCTCCGAAAGCGGAGAGATCAGCGGCACTAAACTGCTGGCGGTGATTACTAACGTGCGGCTGTACGCAGGCACGCAGGCGGATTCGATGATGGACCCGGCGGCCCGCGCCGACGACGGGCAGTTGGCGCTGGTGACGATGAACGGCGAGAGCTATTTCGATTCGCTGGTTCAACTCACACGCTACCGGCTGGGCGGGCACCTCACACACCCCTCGGTGCAAAAGCTCACCGGGCGCGCCTTTGAGATAGAATTGGGCCGCACGCTGCTGCTGCAACTCGACGGCGAAGTGGTCGGCCCGGTGGATCGCGTGAGCCTGAGCGTGTGGCCGCTGGCTCTCAAGGTATTTGTTCCGCGCAAGCCGCTGCCCATATTCCAGGAGTCCGGGTCATGAAAAAAATGCAAATCAACTGGCTATACGTGCTGCTCGTCGGCGCGCCGCTGGCGGTGGTAGGCGACGCTGCCCACTGGGGGCCGCTGTGGGTGTTCGGCCTCGCCTGCGTTGCGCTCATTCCGCTGGCCGACCTGATCGGCCGCAGCACCGAAATGCTCTCCGAGCGCACCGGGCCGCGCATTGGCGGCTTGCTCAACGCCACGCTGGGCAACGCCGCCGAACTCATCATCACCATCGTCGCCATCAGGGGCGGCCTGCTGGATCTGGTCAAAGCGTCCATCACCGGCTCGATTCTTGGCAACCTGCTGCTGGTGCTGGGGGCCAGCCTGTTTTTGGGCGGACTCAAGAACGGCACGCAGAAGTTCGACCGGGTGCGGGCCGGGCAGAACTCCACCATGCTGCTTATGGCCCTCATCGCCCTCGCCATCCCCTCCTTATTCAGCTCGGCCATTGGCCCCGACACCTCGCAAGCCGTGGAGAGCCTGAGCCTCGGCGTGGCCGCGTGCATGATTCTGGTTTATGCGCTGGGCATCGTATACGCCTTCCGAACCACCAGCGCCGACACACCCCTCACACGCCCCTCCGCCGAACATGGACACGTAGAGCCGCTATGGTCGGTGAAGCGGTCGTTGGCCATGCTGGGGGTAGCCACCCTGGCCGTGGTGTGGTTGAGCGAACTGCTGGTGGGGGCGGTGGAGCCGATTGTTCACCAGTTCCCGTTCATCACCGAATTCTTCCTCGGCATCGTGCTCATTCCTATTGTGGGCAATGTGGCCGAACACATTGTGGGCGTGCAAGTGGCCATCAAGAATCAAATGGACCTGAGCGTGGAAATCGCCGTCGGGTCCAGCTTGCAAGTGGCCCTGTTTGTGGCCCCGGTGCTGGTGTTTGTCAGCCTGTTGGTTGGTAAGCCCTACCTCACCCTGCACTTCAACCAGTTTGAGCTGATTGCCATGATGGCCGGGGCGGTCATTGTGGCGCTGGTGAGCGCCGACGGCGAGACCAACTGGCTGGAGGGGGTGCAATTGCTGGTGGTGTATGCTATGTTGGCGCTGGCCTTCTTCTTTTTGCCGGCGTAATACCCACTATGTTATAATCGCCACACTTTCACAATAAGGAGCATCGAATCGTGGGTATCTACGTCAACATTGCGCAAATCATCATCTCCATTGCGCTGATAGCGGCCATTGTGCTGCAAAGCAAAGGGGCCGGCCTGGGCGGCCTCAGCGGCGGCAGCGAAGGCGGTGGCGTCTTCCGCGCGCGCCGGGGCGTCGAAAAATTGCTGTTCAACTTCACCATTGCCCTCTCCCTCGCATTCTTTGCCACGGCCATCATCAACGTTATCGTTACCAACCAGCAGTAATATCGCTGAACAACCCATTCGCTCTTCGACGGAAGACAACGGTGGCCCCCGAAGCATCGCGGAGCGGCCCGGGCGAAAGACGAAATTGACGGTCGCCCTACGACACTCGTCCTTCGTCGCTTAACCATGCGCTACATCCGAACTCAAGCCATCATTGCCCTCATCGGCCTGGCGCTGGTCGGCGGCTTGCTTTACATCCAATCGCAAGGGTTGGTCACGTCGGTCACCCCGGCAGCGGGCGGCACCTTTACCGAGGGGCTGGTGGGCGTGCCCTCCCGCCTCAATCCCCTACTCGATCAACCCGATACCGTAGACCGCGATCTCGACCGGCTCATCTTCAGCGGCCTCATGCGCTTCGACGAAAACGGCCAGCCGATTCCGGACCTGGCCGAAAGCTGGGCCGTGAGCGCCGATGGTCTGAGCTATACCTTTGTGTTGCGGCAGGGCTTGCGCTGGCACGATGGCGCGCCCGTCACCGAAGCCGACGTCTTGTTTACGGTGGGGCTGCTGCAAGCCGAAGATTATCCCGGCCCCGCCGACATCGGCGCACTGTGGCGCACCATCAAAGTCTCATCGCCCCGCGCCAAGACCATCCGCTTTGAACTGCCCGAGCCGTTCGCGCCGTTTTTGGATTACACCGCCGTGGGGTTGTTGCCGGATCACCTGCTCAACGGCATCAAGGCCGCAGAATTGCCCAACCTGCCTTTCAACCTGGCACCCGTGGGCGCCGGTCCCCTGCGCCTCGTGGAATTGGAAGTGGCGCAGGATGCCATTGTGGGCGCGGCGCTGGAACCCAGCCCCTATTTCACCGGCCCCAAGCCTTACCTGGGCCACATGCGCTTCCGCTTCTTTGCCAACGCCCAGGCCGCCTATCAGGCCTACACCGATGGCAAAGTGCAAGCTCTCAGCCAATTCACCCCGGACACCCTCGCCGCCGCGCTCGCCAATCCGCAACTGGCCGTGTTCAGCAGCCGCCTGCCGCAATATAGCCTTATCTTCCTAAATCAGAAAAATGATCGCGTGAACTTTTTTCAGGAAAAGAAAGTGCGGCAGGCATTATTGGCCGGGCTGAACCGGCAATTAATGGTGGATACTATTCTCAACGGTCAGGCTTTTGTTGCCACGGGGCCTATCCTCCCCGGCACCTGGGCCTACAACAACAACCTCCAGCCCGCCCGCTTCGACCCCGACAAAGCCATTCAACTGCTCACCGATGGCGGCTGGGCGCTGCCGCCCGACGCTGTGCTCGGCTCGCCCGATTACGTGCGCAGCAAAAACAGCAAACAGTTGGCCTTCACTCTGCTCGTCCCGGCCGATGCCGCGCACACGGCAGCGGCTAATCTCGCCGTCAAAAACTGGGCCGCCCTCGGCGTGCAAGTCAAGCTGGAACTGCTGCCCATGGGGGAGATCAAGACCGCGCTGACCAACCGCACTTTTGACGCCGCCCTGATGGACTTGGACTTTGCCAACACGCCCGACCCCGACCCCTATCCCTTCTGGCACCAGACGCAAATAGAAACCGGCCAGAACTACAGCGGCTTCGACAGCCGCGACATGAGCGAGATACTCGAGCAAGCCCGCACGGTGCCTTCCTTCGCGGACCGGGCCAAGTTCTACCGCGCCTTCCAATCCAAGTTTGCGGATCAGACTCCGGCGCTGTTGCTCTATTACCCGGTATTCAATTATGCGGTGGATAAGAAGGTGAACGGTGTTCAGCTGGGGCCGCTGGTGGATCGCAGCGACCGCTTCAACACCTGGGCGCGCTGGTATATGGTCACCCGGCGGGTGATTGAGAACGCCCCGTAACCCTTACGTGTCCGGCGGCAGGTGACGCAGCTTGTCGGGGTTGATAATCTGCCGTATGCCCCGGATGTGATCCCCGTCCACATCCAGCACCGCCACGTTGTAGGGGCGGCGGCTAACGCGGCCCACGATGGCCGGTTGCCCGTTGGCGTAGCCCACGCGCGCCGTAAAGGCCGGGGGCAGGGTGGGCAGCAGGTTCAGAAAATAGCGGGCCACGTATCCCTGCCCCGATAGCGGCTCGCGCGGCGCATCGATCTTGCCCCCGCCATCCACCCACAGCGTCACATCCTCACTCATCAGCGCCATCATGCCGGGCATATCGCCGTTCACAAACCCGCGCGCAAACTTCTGCGCGGCGCGCGTTTGCTGCTCCGGGGTGGCGGCAAACCGCGCCCGGTGGGCCGAGACGTATTCCTTGGCCTGTCGCGCCAGCCGGCGGCATTCGTCGTCGCTCGTCTCCAACACTTGCGCAATCTCCGCGAACTCATAAACAAAAACCTCGCGCAGCAAATACGCCGCCCGCTGCAACGGCGAGAGCGACCCCAGCACCGCCAATAACGCCAGGGTCAACGACTCGGCCAGGGGAACGGTATTGGCCTGCCCGGCATCGGGGCGCGCCATCAGTGGCTCGGGCAGCCACACCCCCGCATATTCTTTGCGTTTGCTCTGAGCTTGCAGCGTGTGCTCAACGCACAGCCGCATCACCGTGGACGACAGATACAACCGGGGTGAGTCCTCCGCCGACTGGGGCGCGCGTTTCCAGCGCGACAGGGCTTCCTGCAATACGGCTTCGGTGTCGGTGACGCTGCCCAGCATACGGTACGATATGCCAAACAGCAGCGGCTGGAAATAGTTGAATGTTTTGGCGGAGGTCATAATGGCCTATTATAGCCTCGCTTGCGAACGGCAGACCGACGCGGTTTCGCGCAGCGGACCGCATCGGTCTTGGCGAGGGTCTTTCCAAAGTCCATTGACAAAAGGCCATGCCTGTGCGCGTGGGAGCGGGTTGCACCCGCGATGGCATGGAATTGCGGCAGGCCCGCTCGCGGCTACAAGCCGCTCCTACC
>JACRBQ010000002.1 GCA_016213135.1 Chloroflexota bacterium
GGAGAAAGGAGGGCCTATGGCCGGAGGCTGACTAGAATTTTCTCACCCACCGCCAAATCTTTTTACACTGGAGACTCTTTTTCGTTGCGGATCACTTTGCCGACGCGCCCCCGATCACTTGATGTGACTATTGACAAGCGGCGCTGGCGGCGGGCTACCAATGGTCAGCGGCTTTGCAATCTCGCCTCCGCTTCCCCTTCGCCGTTCACCACGACCCCGCGCAGTATCGAAGGAAACAGGGACGACGCATCCGCCTGCAGGCTGACGTACACCTTCTTCACCACCTGATCCACGCGAATGGTCGTCACGCGCGGATAAATCCTGCGCCCGGTCAAGTAATCCGAGTTGTAGGCCGCATACGCCTGCGCCACGCCGTAGGCCGACGGCAGCAGCACAATCTGTTTCGTACTCAGGTACGTTGGCACGTCCACTTCCTGCGCTGCTGCCAGCGCCGCGCCGTCGGCGCTCTTGAACATCTCGGCGCGGGCGTAAAAGTAGCGGCCAATACCCATCGCCAGCACCACCAGCGGCAGCAGGCAGAACGTGTAGTAGCCGACCCACCACAGGGTTGAATACGCTCTACGACTTGACAGCATCGTTTCTATTGTTGATTTCTGATTGCAGATTGCTGATTCTTCTATGCCCAATCAGCAATCTGCAATCCACAATCCGCAATCCCTTTCACTATCCTTCGGCGCGGAACACGGCGTCGGCCGAGACGTGGAGCGGGCCGCTCCCCTGGCCGCCGCCTACCAGCGCCATGAGCGGCCCCATCAGGTTCGGCACTTCGCCGGTGACGCGGATTTTCAGCACGGAGCCGACCACGCCGCCGGGCGCGAGAATCTCGACCTGCGCGTTTCGCAGCAGCGTCTGGCCGATGGTTTGACTGGCTGCGGTGTAAGCGGCGCACGACCGGCAGTCCTGCGCCGTGCTGCCAATCCGCGCCCCGTAGTTGGCAGCGTTCTGCGCCGCCTGCTGCGCATACACCGCAAAACCCAAGTTGACCATCGCCACCAGCACCAGCAGCGCAATCGGCAGCGTGGCGACGGCCTCCAGCATTTCAAGACCTTGTCTGCTTCGAGTCAACATGATGAAACGATGAACGCGGAACGATGAACGATTCACTATTCATCGTTCATCGTTCATCCTTCATCGTTCTCCCCTTAGCCCATCGGTCACAAGTTAAGGTAGTTCTGCATCCGTCAAGATAGGGATCAGTTCCAGTGGCGAAGGGTGAGCGGATTTGCGTTTGCGTTTGACGATACCGAGCAGTTTGGTGTTGGCTGCCAGATAAGCGACGGCATCCTTGGCCTGTCCACGATGGCGAGCCTGCGTAAAGAAATAAAGACTGCGATAGACCATTTCCATAGAGATGGCTGCAAACGGCTGATTGAGCGCTTCGGCAACACTGTCGGTGAGATCCACCAAAACAGCATAGAGCAACCAGCTGGCCCAGACCTGAGTCTCAACCGCGTTCTGAGCGCCGCACCAAAAATAAGCGAGACCCAGCAAACGCTTGACGATGGCATAGGCATCTTCAATGCGCCAGCGTTGCCAATACAAGGCAACCAGATAGGCGGTCGGCAGATACTCGGCATCTAGCTCGTTGCTCAAATAACGATACCATTTGCCGCGGTACAACACTTCGACCAGACGCACTAACTGGCGGCTATCTTCTGGTCCGATCCAAACCAGAGAATCGTGTACCGTTGCTGTTTTGATGAGCGCGCGTTCAAGGGCGTAGACGAGATTGCTTTTTGCCCGTGTGATGAACTTGACCTGTGCCAATGTCAACTGAGCGAAAATATCGAAATTGATGTAGCCCATGTCGAAAATAAGCAGCGAATTGGCCTTCAAAACGGCCAAAATCTGCGGCCAGAAGCGTTGATCGTGGGCTTGGGAGTCGGATTCGTACCAAATCTGGGACGGAAGTCGGGAACACAGGTTCAGCAAACCTGTAATCCGTCCTGCCAGTGGGTTCTGCGGCAGGTCTTTGAGCAGTCCGATTTTGCGAATGAGCGCATCCAGCGTCGAGCCATCCACGGCCTGCACTTTACTATACCGCTCCTGTGCCCAGGCAATTTCTGGCGGCAAAGGTCGCTTTCGCTCTGCCCAGCGTTTCTGCAGGAGTGGCAAAATGGACAGCAGGATGTTCAGAAATAGATGGGAGGGCAGGCTCGTCAAGCGTTGCGAAAGGGCTTGCTGGCTGACCCTTCGAGGCGAAGCCCACAACATGGCTTCGGTTTGGATGAGCCGCGCCATCTCATTCACGCCGCCGACCTGCCGCCAGATCATTTCCAACACAAAGGCGACCATCACCATCAACCCTAATGACCGCTCCCGCAGTCCCAGGCTGCGGAAGTAGCTCACTTGCGCTAACGTCGCAGGATGAACAAGTTCCGTGAGCCGTTCCTGAATTTCTTTGGCGGTTGGCGCACTGATAGAATGCTTGGTATGATCGCGCTGGATGGCACGGGTGTGCCGAACGCTGCTGGCTTTTCGGGGTTGCTTTTCTTCGCTCATGCAACGAAGTTTACCCGAAGCCCCTAAAATCTACCTTGACAGGTTGTTAATGTGCTTAACTTGTTAGTGATGCGTTTAGGAGTAACCATGCAACTCATCATCGCCAAACTCGACCAACTCTCCGAAATCAAAGCCGCCGCCGAGGTGACGCGGTTGGATCACGAAGCCAAACGCATAGAGATCATGCAAGCGGTGCAGGCCCAGCTTGACGATCTGGCAGCCGAGTACGAACCGCTGATCGAATCTGCCGAGGAGCGCGCGGCAGCCCTCGAAGCAGAAATAAAACGGGATGTGCTGGCCCACGGCGCAAGCGTCAGAGGCAGCCGGTTGTTTGCCGTCTTCGCCAGAGGCCGCGTCTCGTGGGACACGAAAGCGCTGGATGCCTATGCCAACACCCATCCCGAAGTTGTCGAGTTCCGCAAGCAGGGCGACCCGGTGGTGAGTTTGCGGATTGCGAAGTAAAGAACCCCGAAGTCGAACCGCGCTACGGCATTCCGGATGAAACCCGTCCTGAAATCACCCCGGTGAATCGAATCGGCCATGGGCGCGTAGTTGCCAAGTGGGGTGGCCAGCACCACCCGCACTTCGACCTGTTGCACGCCGCACTTTGCCGTCAGGGCCACCACTTGCGGGCCGCCACGGCTGGATGGAGACCCTCGTAGGATTTGATACACCAAAGTTAGTGATGATCTTCACTTTGCCGAAATAGTAAAATTGCATCATAATACGGCCTGTCTGACAATTCATTTTAGGAGAAACCCTCATGCCCACTAAAGTCAAGAAAAACGTCAAGTCCAAAGCAAAAGCCAAAACCGCCAAGCGCAAGCCCGCGGCCCCGGCCAAAGTATTCAAACCAACCAAGCTCAAACTTCTCACTCCCGTTCCATCCGACATTGAAATAGCGCAAGCAGGCAAGCTCAAGCCCATTCTGCAAATTGCGGAAGAGTTGGGGCTGAAACCGAACGAACTCGAACTGTTCGGGCCGTATAAAGCCAAGGTGCATTTGAACGTGCGCGACCGGCTGGCGCGGCGCAAGACCGGCAAATACATCGACGTGACGGCCATCACGCCCACGCCGCTCGGCGAAGGCAAGACGACGACCACCGTCGGCCTGTCGCAAGCATTGGGCGCGCATCTCGGCAAGAAGGTGTTCACCTGCATCCGCCAGCCGTCGCAAGGGCCGACCTTCGGCATCAAAGGCGGCGCGGCCGGCGGCGGCTACAGCCAGATCATTCCGATGGAGGATTTCAACCTGCATCTCACAGGCGACATTCACGCCATCACTGCCGCGCATAATCTGATGGCCGCGGCTATCGATGCGCGGATATTGCACGAGCGCGCGCAGCCCGATGACGAGAAGCTGTTCAACGCCTTTTGCCCCAAAGACAAAAACGGCCAGCGTCACTTTGCCGAAGGGCACCTGCGGCGGATGAAGCGCCTCGGGTTTTCGGTAGACGACCCCGACCGGCTTACGCCCGAGCAGAAACGCGCGCTCTTCCGGCTCGACATTGACCCGGACTCGCTCACGTGGAACCGCGTGATTGACGTGAACGACCGCTTGCTGCGCCGCATCCAGATTGGCCTCGGCGACGAAGAGAAAGGCAACGAACGCCTTGCCGGCTACGACATCACCGTCGCCAGCGAGATCATGGCCATCCTTGCGCTGACGACCGGCCTTGAGGATATGCGCGAACGATTGGGGCGGATGGTGTTCGGCACAAACACGCGCGGCGAGGCCGTGACCGCCGAAGACCTGGGCGTGGCCGGCGCGCTGACGGTGCTGATGAAAGACGCCATCATGCCCAACCTGATGCAGACGCTCGAAGGCACGCCCGCGTTTGTGCATGCCGGGCCGTTCGCCAACATCGCGCACGGCAACTCTTCCATCGTCGCCGACCAGATTGCGCTCAAGCTGGCCGATTACGTGATCACCGAGTCCGGCTTCGGCGCGGACATCGGCATGGAAAAGTTCATGGACATCAAGTGCCGCTACTCCGGGCTGATTCCGGACGTGGTGGTGATCGTGGCGACCATCCGCGCCCTCAAGATGCACGGCGGCGGGCCGAGGGTGGTGGCCGGCAAGCCGCTCGACTTCGCCTACACCACCGAGAATCTGGAACTGCTGCGGAAGGGCATGCCGAACATGATCCGGCACATCCAAAACGCCAAACTCTTCGGCGTGCCGGTGGTGGTGGCGGTGAACTCGTTCAAGGACGACACCGACGCCGAGATCGAACTGGTGCGCAAGTATGCCGTCGAGGCCGGAGCCGAGGGCGCGTACAAATGCACCCACTGGGCGCACGGCGGCAAAGGTGCGATTGAACTGGCCCACGCCGTGATGGCGGCGGCGAACAAGCCGAAGGAG
Source organism: Chloroflexota bacterium (assembly GCA_016213135.1). GTDB lineage: Bacteria > Chloroflexota > Anaerolineae > Anaerolineales > VGOW01 > VGOW01. Next base: position 4,889 of record JACRBQ010000002.1, read on the forward strand.
TTCAAGTTCCTGTATCCGCTGACGGCCAGCATCAAGGAAAAGATCGAAACCATTGCCAGGGACTTTTACGGCGCGGCGGGCGTGGAATTCTCGCCGGAGGCCGAGGCTAAAGTGCAACTCTACACCCGGCTGGGCTTCGACAAGCTACCCATCTGCATGGCGAAGACGCACCTGTCGTTCACCGACAAACCGGAGGTCAAAGGCGCGCCGACCGGCTTCATGCTACCCATCCGCGACATTCGCGCGTCGGCGGGCGCCGGCTTTCTGTACCCGCTGGTGGGAAGCATGCGCACCATGCCCGGCCTGCCCACCCGCCCGGTGTTCTTCGACGTGGATTTGGATTTGCAGACGGGGAAAGTCAAAGGACTGTTCTAGCAAAAAGGTTTCACCCCGGTAGACAAAGAGACACGGAGACAAGGAGAGATTCTCTCCGTCTCCGTGTCTCCCGTTCTCCCGCCTGACGATGCGCTCCATCCCTCTCTTCACCCTCTTCGGCCTCAAGGTCACGATTTCCGTATTTGGGATTGTCTCGTTCCTCATCGCTATACCGCCGATAGCGTGGCTGGCCGCGCGCTCGCTCCGCGTGCCGCTGACGTTGACTCAGGCCGTGCTGGCAGGGGTACTGTCAGCTATTGCAATGTTTGTGTTTGAAATTATCCACCAGTGGGGGCATGCGTGGGCGGCCAAGAGCGTGGGCTACCCGATGATTGGCATCCACTGGCACTCGTGGTTTTCGTCGGGCATCTATCCGGCAGACGAGCCGCCACTGCCGCCGGGCGTTCACATCCGGCGCGCCCTCGGCGGGTTTTGGATTAATGTGCTGATCGGGCTTTTGCTCGCGCCGCCGGCGTTTTACTTATGGCCGCGCGGCGGCGTGCCGGCGTGGGTGATCGCCTTTACTGCCGTGTGGAACCTCTTCGTTCTCGGCCTGGGCGCGCTCGCGCCGATAGACATCCCCGGCGTGTTCACTATTGACGGCGGGACAATACTGCATTATTGGCGGGAGAGAAATAGAACCCAGGTGAACACGGATAGCGCAGACAAAAAGTAACAAGCGCCCTGAGCGCGGCGAGCGGCGCTTCCGAGGTCAGCCGCCGGCAGAGGGCGTGGTCGAAGAGGCTCATGTGAGGGAGTATAGCGTGAAATTGGCAGGAGCATGTAGCGGAAGTTGCGGCAATAACAGGTAAGGTTAAAATGCCAGTTCATTGTTCACTTCTCACAAACTCCAAGTCGGTCAACTGCAACGAGCGACACTACAGCCACGCAATCCTTACGTCGCTCTCCACCTGTTTAAACTCCTTATCCCCCGTCACCAAGTCCGCCTTGTTCACTTTCGCCAACGCCGCCGCGAAACAATCAGCCAAAGACATTTTGTTTTTGGATTTGAAAATCGCGGCTTCCTTAGCCAGCCCCCAATCCGCGTCAACGAACCTTATCCCTAGCTGTTTCAGCTCCACAATAGTTTGATTGGCGTCTTCCGCCGAAGATTGGCGTGCGAACAAATACCATACTTCCCCAACGTTCACAACCGACATCAATAGCTCTATTTCATTTTCGTGCGCGTCCGTGATTATAGTCTCAACTTGCCCGGCCGCAGGCTCGTCTTCAAAGTAGGCCATCACCGACCAGGTATCTAACACAATTGCCTTGGGTTTTCGCGCCATTACAGCTCCCTTTCTCGCTTCTTTTCAGCCAATAATGCTTTGAGCAAGCCACGTCCTTTATACTTGCCGCGCAAACTGTGGACGTACTCGCGAGTAATGGGCGTGAGAATAATTCGATGGGTTAGTTCGTCCACCTCTATTTGAATGCGTGTGCCTTCTTTGATCCCGAACTTTCGGCGAACCGAAGACGGGATGACAATTTGGCCTTTGATAGTAGCAGAAGTTTCCATGGTTTGTTCCAATCAGCGAGAGTATGATAAACAAGGCTGGAGGTAAATCATTTACTCGGCATCTTCCCGCTCGCGATCCTTGGCCCGTTCTTCCAGCAACGCCTTGAGCATTCCCGACCCTTGCAAAGATCCGTGCAGTTGGCGAATGGCATGCGGCGTAATCGGTTTTAGCACGATTTGCCGGCCCTCCTCATAAATAACGATCCGCGTCTGCGGTGTAATGCCAAATTTGCGGCGCAAAGAAGCCGGAATCATTATCTGGCCCTTTGGCGTGATGGATGCTTCGAAAGATTCGCGGAACGGAGCAGGGGCGGCCTTCTTGGGCATGTTTATTACTCCGGACAAAAGTATAACTTTGATATGAAAGTAAGTCAAGAAGTATAAATTACTACTTCTACGCCAATGTAATACAAAATCGGGCATCTCTGCCCGGTTTGTTAGCCTCATCTCTCTGTCTCGTCTCCATCCTCAAAACATCTCCCCCACTCCAAACGGCGCAACTCGTTCAGGAGGCCCGAAGCGGCCGGGGGATAAGGTTCATTTCAACTCCGACGTGCAATGCGGGCAGCGGGTGGCCTTGAGCGGTATCGCCGAAAGGCAGTACGGGCAATCCTTCGTGGCCGGCGCGGCCGGCGCAGGCTCCGGCTTCTTCATGCGGTTGATCTGCTTGACCAGCAGGAAGACCACAAAGGCCACGATCAGGAAGTCAATTACGGTATTGAGAAACACGCCGTAGTTGAGCGTGGGCGCTCCGGCCGCCTGCGCCTCGGCCAGCGAGGCAAACGATCTGCCGGTAAGGCTGATGAACAAATCGCTGAAGTTGACGTTGCCCAGAATCAACCCAATGGGCGGCATGATGATGTCGTTCACCAGCGAGGTGACGATTTTACCGAACGCGCCGCCGATGATGACGCCGATTGCCAGATCGACCACATTCCCCCGGGCAATAAAAGCGCGAAATTCTTTGAGCATGGCGAGTCTCCTTTGCGGCAGGTTGCTAAAGGGAATATTTCTTTAGCTGCCCGCTACCCTCCTTCCTCTGTTGGAGAGAGCGCCTCAGAAAAACGTTGTCAGGATGGCTAATGCTGCCAATACCGCAATCCCCATTGAAATAAACGCCTTGATAACCGCGCGGCGTGTGCCGGTGGCAAGGTCGCCGGTGTGGTCGGGAATAATCGCGAAGCCTTTTGGGTTACGGACTTTGACGTGGCTCCCCTTGCCGCGAACCACTTCACACCCGCGCCGTTCGGCGTAAGCAATGAACTCCCTGCTCTGGCGCAGAGCTTTTACGCCATCTTTCTTTGCCACAGGCTATGCTTCTGCCGCGGCAACTCCACCGCCGACAGTGCCTTTGAACGATTCCACCAATTCGATAAGTTTATCGGTGAATTCTTCGGCGTTCACCCCGGCAGGCAAGCGGATGTGAAAATCCAACTCTGTTTCCTGAACGCGGGTTGCTCGGGGCGCATTTCCAGAGGCCACGCGAATTTTGTAAACGGCCGGTGTCTCTTTGACCCCTACAACTTTCTTGCTGGATTTCTTTCGTGTCTTAGTGGCGCGCATATACTCCTCCGCTTTTTTGAACGCTCTTACGCCGCTGCCTTCTTGTTTCGTAACTGCATATTGGGCGGGTCGGGCTTGATACCGGCTGTGTCCGTTTACCCGCGACGGTCTGCGGTCTTCCGAGCCTTTCGGCGTCATCGGCGCTTTTACGGATTTCCACGCGTGTCCTTCCACGCCGCCGCCCGTTGATATTTTACCCCCTCATCAACCCCCTCAACACGGTCTGCAGAATGCCGCCGTTGCGGTAGTAGTCCACGTCAATGGGCGTGTCGAGGCGGGCAATGGCGGTGAACTCCGGCCGTCGCCACCACCGTCAACTCCTGCCGCGGTTTCAGTTCGCCAGAGAGGCCGAGGATGTTGAACGTCTCGCGCCCGGTGAGGCCGAGCGACTCGGCGTTTTGCCCCTCTTTGAACACCAGCGGCAGCACGCCCATGCCCACCAGGTTGGAACGGTGGATGCGCGCGAACGATTCGGCGATGACGGCTTTGACGCCGAGCAGCAGCGTGCCCTTGGCCGCCCAATCGCGGCTGGAGCCGGTGCCCTATCCCCGCGCCGCCAATAACCTGCCGCGAGTAAACCCGGAAATACCCCGACAGCGCTTTGCATGTCGGCAGCGACTCTTACCGGTCCGGTTGGATGGCGGCCCGCGCTAAGAAGCAAGTCGAGTTTGTGATGATACTGCGAGGTCGCGTCCCGTTTTCAGGGCGGTAACTAACACGAGATATTTGGCGTGCGACCACAGCAGCGGGTTAGCGACCTCGCCCCATCGTTCGCGCCACGGCGCGTAATGGGCCGGGGCGTTCAGCGTGGCCGGAACTTGCTCGGTGAGCCGGCCTTGCGAGTCGGTTTGCGCTTCCACCCAGCGCAGGGCGTTCTGCGCCTTATCCCATTCGCCCGCTTGCGCGTAATACCAGCCCAGCCACGCCGTGAGCAGCACCCATTCGCCGCCGCCATAATACGTATCGGCTGCGTAGCGGTGCACACCGCCGCCGCGCCGCAATTCCTGTTCGATGCGATGAACCGTTGTAAGCATTAACGGATCGTCGGGCGCGACCACGCTATAGGGAACCGCCAAACCGAGCAGGCTGGCGTCCACTTCCTGTGAACCGATGTATTTGGCAAAGCCGCCTTTGGCCGCGCCGCGCCGGCGCAGGAATTCCTGGATGGCGCTCAGAGTGGGGTCGTGGTCGGCGCCGGTGAGGCTGCTGTGCGCCGCCAGGCCGCCGAAGATGGCCGCCAGCGTGTGCGGGTGGACCTGATCGGGGAATTCTTCCCAACAGTCGTAGCACGGCAGCGCCCACAGCGCGGTGAGATAGTCGGCCAAATGCCCGGCGGCGCGCAGCCACTGGGGGGGCAGCGAATGAGCGTCCCGGGTGAGGCGGGCGTGTTCACCCAAAGCCCACAACCACGTGCCAAAACCGTCCAGTTGAAAATTCGGCCACTCTACGCCGACGGCCTCTGCGCCATCCGGGGCGTAGCGGGTGTGGAGGTAATCGGTCCCGGTGAGCGGTTCGCCGCGCGAGGCTCTGGCAATAGCTCGTTCCACCACCTCGGCGCGGGCGCTAACGGCCGCGGCCGCCCACTGATGAAAGCGGCGCGCGCTCTCGTGCTCACCCACCAGATCCATGGCATAGGCAATGAACGAGCCATCGCGGAACCAGCAGTAGTGGTAGGTGGGAAAGTTAGGGCTGGCGAGGTAGGCGCCGCTCGCTGTCTGGCTGCGCAATATGATTTCAATGCTTTGTCGATAGAGGTCGGTCATAAAGTATCTACTTGGGGATCAGGAAACCGCCCCCGCCAGCCAGATTCCGGCAGCGGGGGCGAGCGTCTTCCCCACACTGCGACGCCGAATCCGGCCTACGGTTCAGCTCCCTTCGGCAAGGCGCACGATCACCAGCCCCCAGTAACGCAATTCCGGGAGCGTGATCCAAGCCAACCGCCCCTCGCGCTTGATGGGCAGGGGCAGGGCGCGCCCTTCGGCCAGATCCGGCGAGGCGTAATGGGCCGAGGCGACGGGGCGCTCCAATTGCAGCCGCAGGCGCAGATTGCGCACCCGGCGCGGCGCGGGCTGGGGGGCGTTCCACGCATTGCTGCGCAGCCCCAACAGGTTGACCAGCCCCAGCGTCAGTTCGTCGCCGCGGGTGCGGGCGATGGTCCACAGGGAGTCCGGTTCGGCGTGCGGGCCGAAGCGCGGGGCCTCCAATCGCAGGTCGTCGTTCAGGCCGCCGGTTAGGGTGGCAGACACGTCGCGCCAGTCCGGGTCAAACAGGTATTCGGCGTAACGGGCGATGAAGTCGTAATCGGCGCGCACGGCTCGCACCTCGGCGGGGAGCAGGGGGTAGTAATTGGGGAAGTACGCGTGGCGCAGCACGCCGTTGCCCTCGCCCAGCGCAATGTGCGAGCCGCCGTGGAGGTAAATGGCGGCAGTCAGTCGGCGCAGGCTGTGAAAGGTGCGGCGCAGGGTGGCCGGCTGATCGGATTGCAAGTCCTTGAGGTAGGCGGCCAGCACCGGGGCGCGCCCGCCGCGCAGTTCTCTCGCCCGCAGAATGATCTCGCGCAGGTCACGGAAGGAATCATGCGGCGGCCAGACCTCCACATACAATGGCTCGACGGTGGACTCGGCCACCGCCGCCAGCGGCCACACGTTCACCGCGTTGAAGGCGGCCGGGGCGCCGCCCACCGCTGCGCGGGCCGCGCTGAGGAAGCCGGGCAGTTCCCGCTCCACGTCCACGCGCGCGCCGCCCGGAGTGTAGCCGGTGCGCACAAACCCGTATTGATCGAGGTGGATACCGTCGAAGCCCATCTCCGCCATCGCCCGGCGGCACTCGGAAAACAGTTGCACGCGCCAGTCCGGGTGGGCGATATCCGGGATGTACAGCCAGTCGCCGTAGACCGGGTCGTTGAGAGTGTAGGGAGTGCCGTCCAACCGGTATAGCACCTGCTCCGGGTGGGCGCGGTAGTAATCCGGGGCGGCGCCATAAATAGCTACGTAGGCCAGGGCCTGCATGCCCATGCGGCGGGCCAGCCCGATTTTGCGCTGCACGGTGTCCAGCGACAGCCGCCGCCCCAGCGGGTCGGTGAACTCGCGCGTGGGCGGCAGAAAGGAGTGGTGGCGGTACATCCAGTCGTAGAACTGGAGGGCGTTGAGGTGATACCGGCCCAACGCCGCCAGCCGCGCTTCGGATTCGGTCTCCGGCTCGTCCGGGCCGAAATCGGCCAGGAAGCCATAGCGCGGAGCGAGGGCCCAGTTGCTGACCACATCCAACGCGGTGGCGCGGACGGCCAGTGTTCCCTGTTGTGGATGCGTGATCTCCACCTCGACCCCGTACCCGCGCCGGTCGGCGTCGGGGAGCGGAATCTGCACCGGAACCGTGGTCCGCGCGCGGGGAGCGAGTTCCAACTCACGCTCGGCCCGCGCTACTTCGGCCTCCAGCGCGGTGAGGAGGCGCACCCGCAACATCCCGTGGAAGGGCTGCGACGAGCGGTTGAGCAGTTCCGCGCGCACGGTGGCCTGCTCACCGGGGCGGTAGCCGCCGCGTTCGGGGTATGCATCGAGTAGCCGGATCATGTTGTTTCTCATCCGCGCACCGCGCCGGAGGTGAGGCCTTTGACAAAGTAGCGTTGGAGGGTGACAAACACGATGATGACCGGCAGGATGGCAACCAGCGAGGCGGCGAAGACCAGCCCCCACTGGGTGAGGTGCTCGCCCTGAAAGGTGGCAATGGCGACCGGCAGGGTGCGTTTGGTGGCGTCGTCAATCGCGGTCAAGGCCCAGGTGAACTCGTCCCACGCGGCCAGAAAGGTGAAGATGGCCACGGTCGCCAGCGCCGGGGTGGAGAGGGGCAGGGCCATCCGGGTGAAGATGGTGAAGTGGCCGCCGCCGTCAATCAACACCGCCTCCTCCAGTTCGCGCGGCAGTTCTTCAAAAAAGCCGCGCAGCAGGAAAGTGTTCAACGGGATGTTCATGGCAGTGTACACCAGCACCAGGCCCGTGAGACTGTTGCGCAGCCCCAGCGTTTTCGCCAGCATAAATTGGGGGATGATGAGCATCAGGCTGGGGATCATCATGGTGAGCAGAATGGCGTAGAAGACCAGATTCTTGCCGGGGAACTCGAAGCGGGCCAGGCCGTAGGCCAGCATGGCCGAAACCAGCAGCGAGAGGACGGTAGTGCTGACGGCCACTACCAGGCTGTTGCGGAAGAACAGCGCGAAGTGGTTGGACTGCCAGGCGTCGACAAAATTCTGTAGCGTAGGCTCGCGCGGGATGAGGGTAGGGGGCACCTCCAGCACATAGGTCTGGGATTTGAAGGCGGTGGAAATCATGTCCAGAAAGGGCGTGACCATCACCAGCGAGCCGGTGGTGAGCAGCGCATACAACAGCAGATGGGAAAGGCGGAAGCGTCGGTGGCGCATGGGTTATACCTCGATGGGGCGGCGCAGGAACTTGATCTGCACGAAACTGATGACAAAGATGATGATCGCCAGCAGGTATGAGAGTGCCGCCCCGTAGCCAAACTCAAGGAAGTTGAAGGCCTGGTTATACATATAAGTCAGAATGGTCTCGGTGCGGTGCAGCGGGTTGCCGCCGGTCATCAGGTACACCGAGAGGAAAACGTTGAACCCGCCGATCACCAGCATAATCAGCACAAACACCACCGTCGGGCGCATGAGCGGGAGGGTGATGCTGAAGAAGCGCTGCACCGGGCCGGCGCCGTCAATCTGAGACGCTTCATGCAGGTCGGCCGGGATGGTCTGCAGGGCGGCGAGGAAGATGATCATGGACCAGCCGATGCCCTTCCACACGCCAAGAGTGATGATGGCGACCATGGCCGGGCCAGGCTCGCGCAACCACGGGATGGGTTGGGCGATCAAGTGCAGGCTGTGCATAAGAAAGTAGTTAATCAGGCCGGCCTCGGAGGGATCGAACAGATACCTGAACAGCAGTGACACCACCACCCAGGAGGTGATCACCGGGATGTAGTAGAGGGTGCGATACAACACCTTGCCGCTTGGCAGCGCGTCCACCAGCACCGCCACCAGCATCGCCAGCACCATCTGGGCCGGCACGGTAACAACCGTGTACAGCACCGTGTTGCGCAGCGCAATCCAAAACACGTCGTCTTTGAAGGCGCGCAGGTAATTGTCCAGCCCCACAAACGTGCTGACCGCCCCGGGCATGATCTTCCAGTCGTATAGGCTGATGCGGAAGGCCTCCACCAGCGGGTAGAGCAGGAAGACCAGAAAGAACAGCATGCCCGGCAGGATAAACAGATAGGGTGTGGCGGAGAACCGTCTGGCGTGCGGCATAAGTCCCTCTGCGGAGCTTGATTTGCCGGGGAGGGCGGCGGGTTGGCCGCCCTCCCCGGCAGGGGCGAACTAGCAGATTGATTGTACCGGAGTTACTTCAGCAGCGGGTCAATCTTTGCCGCCGCCTCGTCCAGAGCAGCCTGAGGGGTCTTTTCGCCGCGCAAGATCACCTGGCCGGCGTCGGTCAGGATGGATTCGATCTTGGGCCAGTTGGGGTGCGGCAGGCGGGCGCGGGCCGTCTTGAGCTGGTCGAAGAAGATTTGGAAGTACGGGTGGGCCTTTACGGCCTGATCGGCCACGTCGGCGCGCACCGGCACCTGACCGGCCTCCGCCAGAGCCAGTTGCGTCTCCGGCGAGAGCATGTAGCGCACGAACTCGGCAGCCGCTTCCTGATTCTGCGACTGCTGGAACAAGGCGATGTCCTCACCGCCCACCACCGAGATGGGGCCGCCCTTTCCGGCGGGCATCAGGGCAAAGTCGATTGCCTTGTCGGGGTACTGGGAGGCGAACAGCGGCGGCATCCACGGGCCGTCGAGCACGTTGGCAAGCTGATCTTTGGCAAAGGCGCCGTAAGTGTCGAGGCCGCCGCCGAGGATGGCTTTATCCAGATAGCCGTTATCCAGCATGTCTTTGAGCAACTGATACGCCGCCACAGTGTCCGGCCCGTTGATGTAGCCGGTGGAGGTGGTCATCTTGGGGTCGGTGATGTCGCCGCCCATGGACCAGATCCAAGGCATCACCGCCCAGCCGTAGGTTCCGCCATCGGCAAAGCAGGTGGAGCCGGCAGCCTTGATCTTGGCGCAGTCGGCCAGAAAGTCGTCAATGGTCTTGGGGGCCCCGATCAGGCCGGCTTTAGTGTATACGTCTTTGTTCCACACTATCGCGCGGGTGTTGGTGTCCAGCGGCAGGCCGTAGTAGTGATCTTTCCAGGCGTTGGTGGAGAGCGGACCGGGGAACACCGCCGATTTGTAGGTATCGAAATCGTTCATCAGGGTATCGAGAGCGGCCAGTGCGCCGAGATCGGCAAACTCCGGCAGCCAGGCGATGTCCAACCGGGCCACGTCCGGGGCGGTGCCACCGGCAATGGCAGTCAGTAGTTTCTTGCGGAAGTCGTCATAGGGCACGGTCTGATCCTGCACCTTGATGTTCGGGTGAGCCTGCTCGAAGGCCGGGATCACTTTCTCTTCCAGCACTTTGGTTTCCACCGGGTTGTAGGTGTGCCAGAAGTTGATGGTGGCAATCGGAGCTTCGACGGGGGCCGGGGTGGCGGTCACCGGAACCGGGACGGTCTGCTGCACCACCACCGTTTCCTTGATGGTGGCCGGGGTGGGCGCGGCGGCCGGGGCGGCACAGGCCGCCAGGATCAGCGCGGTGGCGACGAGCGCGCCGAGCAAGTTGGCAAGGGTCTTTCGGGTCATTGTAAAGTTCCTCCTGAATTGTTGGAAAAGGCGACGGTGTGACTGGCGGACGGGTTGGCTCGGTAGTTAATCACCTCCTGAAACCTAGTTTCTTCACTGATTGAATAAACTCCCGGCAAAAAAAGAGACCGTCAGGCTGTCTCGGAGCTTCCGACAGGCTCTTGATGCACCGGCGACTCGAACAGGCCGCGCAGCACCAGGCTGGCTGCGCCACGCGCCCAGGCGTCGTCGCCCCACGAGTCGGTGCGGATCTCGGCGTCACCGGCCAGGCCCGGCATGACGTGCCGGGCGATAGCCTCGCGCATGGGGCCAAACAGCCAATCGCCGCTCCGCACGCCTTCACCGCTGATGAGCACAAGCTGCGGGTTGAAGATGTTGATCAAATTGGCCACGCCCCGCCCCAGCATTTCTCCGGCGCGGGCGAAGATGGCCTGTGCCGCCGGGCTGCCGGCCTGGGCCAGAGCCAGCAAACTTTGCACGTCCGCCACCGGCCCCGGCAGTTCGCCACGCGCAGCGGCCTCGGCGGCCATGCGCACCAGGCCGGGGTCGCCCACAAACGATTCCAGGCAACCGTGTTTGCCGCAATCGCATACCGGCCCGTTGGGATCCATCACCGTGTGGCCGAACTCGCCCGCGCCTCCGGTTGCGCCCCGGTAGAACTGGCCGTTGACCACGATGCCAAGCCCTACGCCGCGGCCCACGGTGACGGTGAGAAAATTGTCCACGCTTTGCCCGGCCCCGAACCATTTTTCGGCCAGCGTGAGCGTGTTCACGTCGTTGTCGATGAATACCGGCACTCGCACGCGGCTCTGGAGCAAATCGCGCAGCGGCAAATTCTGCCAGCCAAAATAGGGGGATTGCCGGACGAGGCCGTGTTCGCTGTCCACAATGCCGGCCACACCCACGCCCACGCCGATAAGTTTGCCTTTTCGTATGCGCGCTTCGCCGACCAGTTCGGCCACGGCGTTCGCCAGCGTGTTCACCGCCCGCTCGGGCGAGCGCCCCGCGAGACGGTCGGTGCGTTTGGCAATCACGGTGGCCTGGAGGTCGGTGAGCGCGGCGATGGCTTCGGTCTCAGTGAGCTTGAGTCCGACCACGAATCCGCCGCGCGGGTTGAGGGCCAGCAGGATGGGAGGGCGCCCGCCGCGCGAATCGCCGGCCGCCTTCTCGAACACCAGATCGTCGGCGATGAGTTCAGCCGTGATGCCGGTGACGGTGGCGGCGCTCAGCCCGGTGCGGCGGGCCACTTCGGCCCGGCCGATGGGGCCGTGGGTCTTGATGGTGTTCAGCACCGCCGAGCGGTTGAGGGCGCGGCTGAAGTGGCGATTACCGAGGAGGGGTTTGCGGGTCATGGCGGCGTATTACTTCATTCATTGAATGAAGTAAGTAGAGCTTACCCCCAATTCCACAGGTTGTCAACACCTTTTTTGGTTTAGCCGTCCTTCATCAACCCCCGCAACACCGTCTGCAGAATGCCGCCGTTGCGGTAGTAGTCCACGTCAATGGGCGTGTCGAGGCGGGCAATGGCGGTGAACTCCGTCCGCCGCCCAGCCTGCCCTGACGCGAAGCGTGCCGAAGGGTCATCTGCCGTCGCCACCACCGTCAGCTCCTGCCGCGGTTTCAGCTCGCCCGAGAGGCCGAGGATGTGGAACGTCTCGCGCCCGGTGAGGCCGAGCGACTCGGCGCTTTGCCCCTCTTTGAACACCAGCGGCAGCACGCCCATGCCCACCAGGTTGGAGCGATGAATGCGTTCGAACGATTCGGCGATGACGGCACGCACGCCGAGCAGCAGCGTGCCCTTGGCCGCCCAGTCGCGGCTGGAGCCGGCGCCGTATTCCTTGCCCGCCAGCACAATCAGCGGTACACCGTCTTCTTTGTATTTCATTGCCGCGTCGAAGATGGGCATCTTTGTAGGGGCGTTCAGTTGAACGCCCCCACCGCCAGACCCAAAATACAACGTATTGCCACCCTCCTCGCCGCCCAGCAGCAGGTTTTTGATGCGGATGTTGGCGAAGGTGCCGCGCGTCATCACCCGGTCGTTGCCGCGCCGTGTGCCGTACTGGTTGAAGTCGCGCGGCTGCACGCCTTTCTCGATGAGATACCTGCCCGCCGGGGAGTCTTTGGCGATGTTGCCCGCCGGGGAAATGTGGTCGGTGGTGATGCTGTCGCCGAACACGCCGAGGGCGCGCGCCCCGAGGATGTTGTTGAGCGGCTTTACTTCCGGCGTGAGGTCGGTGAAGAAAGGCGGGTTCTGAATGTAGGTGGAGGCCTCGCGCCATTCGTACAACTCGCCGCCGCTCACCGGGATGGCGTTCCACATCGGGTTGCCGTTGAACACATTGCCATATGATTTGCTGAACATGTCCGGCTGGATGGAATTGGCGACGGCGTCGGCGATTTCTTTTTGGGTGGGCCACACATCGCGCAGGTACACGGGTTGGCCGTCTTTGCCCGTGCCCAGCGGCTCGGTGCTCAGGTCAATGTCCGTGGTTCCCGCCAGCGCATAGGCCACCACCAGCGGCGGCGAGGCGAGGAAGTTGGCTTTGACGTGCGGGTGCACGCGGCCTTCGAAGTTGCGGTTGCCGGAGATGACGGCGGCGGCCACGATGTTGCCTTCGGTGACGGCTTTGGCCACGGCCTCGGGCAGGGGGCCGCTGTTGCCAATGCAGGTGGTGCAGCCGTAGGCGGCCACGTTGAAGCCGAGTTGTTCGAGATAGGGCAGCGTGCCGGACTTCTTCAAGTATTCGGTGACGACTTTGGAGCCGGGGGCCAGGCTGGTTTTCACGTACGGCTTCACCGTCAGCCCGGCCTCCACGGCCTTCTTCGCCACCAGCCCCGCGCCGAGCATCACCGATGGATTGCTGGTGTTGGTGCAAGAGGTGATAGCGGCGATGACCACCGCGCCGTGGCCGATTTCAGAATGCGGAATGCAGAATGCGGAATGCGGAATGTCTGCGACGCCGACTTTCTTGCCGAGTTCGTTTTCAGCAAGGCCATAGCCGCGATCTTTGACCGGGGCGACGAGCGATTTGCGGAAGGCGGTTTTGAGGTCTTGCATGCGCACGCGATCCTGCGGGCGCTTGGGGCCGGCGAGCGACGACTCCACCTCGGCCAGATTTAGTTCGAGCGTATCGGTGAAGATCGGGTCGGGCGTGCCGTCGGCGCGGAAGAGGCCCTGCTCTTTGGCGTAGCGTTCGAGCAAGTCGGCGGAGGCGGCGCGCCCGGTGCGGCGCAGGTAGCGCAGGGTTTCGTCGTCGGTGGGGAAGAAGCCGCACGTGGCTCCATATTCGGGGGCCATGTTGGCAATGGTGGCCCGGTCGGGCAGCGACATGGACGAGAGGCCCGTGCCGTAGAATTCCACGAACTTATCCACCACACCCTTTTTGCGCAGCATCTGCACCACGGTGAGGGTGAGGTCGGTGGCGGTCACGCCGTCGCGCAGTTCGCCGTGCAGTTTGAAGCCAATGACTTGCGGGGTGAGCATGTACAGCGGTTGGCCGAGCATCACCGCTTCGGCCTCGATGCCGCCCACGCCCCAGCCCAGCACGCCCAGGCCGTTGATCATGGTGGTGTGCGAGTCGGTGCCCACGAGCGTGTCGGGGAACAGCACGCGGCC